>NZ_JBVHLU010000016.1:0-155738 GCF_055558835.1 Embleya sp. NPDC025285 | reverse complement strand
CCCCTCGGGGCGGGGGGTGGGTCGCGAGGCCCACCCCCCCTCCGGGCGGTGCCCCCCCCCCCCCCCCCCCCCCCCCCCCCACCCGGACCCGACATCACCGACCCCGCCCGGTCCGGGCCGCGAAGGAATCCTTCATGCCCCACCCCCGTCATCGCCTCCACCGGGTTCTCGCCGCGCTCGTCGCCGCCGGCGCCTGCATCGTGTTGTCGTGCGCCACGCCCACCGTCGCGGCCGAACCCGCGCCCACTCCCACCACCTGGTCCGTACAGCCGTCGACCGAACAGGGCCCGGACGACCGCCCGTTCTTCCGCTACGCACTCGCGCCCGGCGCCCGGCAGATCGACTACGTCGCCGTCACGAACGCCGGCGACGCGCCCCTGACCGTGGATCTGTACGCCCAGGACGCCTTCACCACCGCGGCCGGCGGCTTCGACCTGCTCGCGGCCGGACGCCCGTCCGCCGACGTCGGCGCGTGGATCCGCCTCAAGCAGACGCGGATCACCGTGCCGCCGCGCTCGCGCAGCGACGTACCCTTCGAACTCTCCGTCCCGGACAACGCGTCCCCCGGCGACCACACCGGTGGTGTCGTCGCCTCCGTGACCACTCCCGGACAGGACGCGGCCGGCAGTCGAGTGCTGGTCGACCGACGTGTGGGCACCCGCGTGTACCTGCGGGTCGACGGCCCGCTGCGGCCCGCGCTGGGCACCGGCGGGCTGAGCGCGCGGGTGCACGGCTCGCCCGACCCCTTCGGCGGCGGCCTGACCGTCACGTACACGGTGCGCAACACCGGCAACGTCCGTCTCGGCGCCCGTCCCGAGCTGACCGTGCGCGGCCCCTGGGGCGTGACCACGCGGCACCAACGGCTGGATCCGCTACCGGAGTTGCTGCCCGGTGCCGCCTTGACGCGAACCGTGCGCCTGGACGGTGTGACGCAGGCGTTCCTGCTCGATGTCGACCTCGCGGTGCACTCGATGCCGGTACCCGCCGGCCCGGCGGAGACCGGCCCGATCGCCCACGCGCGAACCGAAGTGCGGGCCGTGCCATGGGTCGTGGTGGGAGCATCCGCGCTGCTGCTCGCCGTTCTCGTGTCGCTCGTCGTGCGTCGCCGCCGACGCCGTCGCCGAGGCGGGGAGGAGACCACATCCCACGCGAGGGAGCCGATCCCGCAGCCCATCGGGGCCGGGGGCAACGGATCGTAGCCCCCGGGCCGTTCGCGCGGCGATCATCGGCCGACTCGCGGGGCGGTGAATCGACGGTGTCGATGCCTTGCCCGGGCGTTGCGGTCACACGATACTGACGTGAGGTCGCTGTCCGTGTTCCGTGGGGCGGGACGTGTCCGCGCTCGACAGGTGCCCGAGGGGGACCGCTCGATGGGCAGGAGAGTTCCGCGTCGGTTCAGGCAGGATCCGCTGGGGTTTCTCGAGGACCTCTCCCGCCGTCGTTCGGCCGGCGTCTTCCCGCTCCCCTGGGGCGGCTGGTGCGTGGGCGACCCGGAGTTGGCGCTCGCGGTGTTGCGCGACCCGGAGTTCAACGCGGGACTGTCCACCTTCTACGGTGACCTGCTGCCCTCACGACCGGCCCAGATCACCCTCGGGCACGCGGTCCGGAACGTCCTGCGACCACGATTGCCGGAGTACCGGGAGAACCTGGCCGAGGCGGTGGCCGAACTGCCCGCGGCCGGGCGGTGGCCCGAGACCGGTCCCGCGCTGGTCCATCGGTGCACCGCCGACCTGTTGCTCCACCCCTCCGCGGCCCCCGAGTTGCGACACCTGCTGGCCCGATCCGTGGGCGCGGGCCTGCTGATCCGCTCGCCCCTGATGCGCGAGCGCGTACGCGTGGAGTTGCTGCGTGCGCGGCTGTTCGCGGCACTGATCGAGCACATCGGGCAACGCCGCGCGGCAGGCGGCGATCCCGACGCGCCGCGAGACCTGCTCGACGCGGTCGTCGGCGCGTGCCCCGAGGACATCGACGACCGGATCGTGGCCGAACTCTACGTGCTGCTGTTCCGGTCGATCGTGGGGAACGTCGGCTACACCGTGGCCTGGACCGTACTGCTGGCCGGCCTGCACAGCGCGCCGGGCGCGCCGTGGCCGTGGCCCCCCGAGTGGATCGTGCGCGAGGCCGCGCGGCATCGCCCGTTCGTCTGGATGGTCGGCCGCCCGGTGCCGGATCCCGTCGAATTCGGCGGTGTCGAGTTGCGCCCCGGCGCGATCCTGTCGGTCAGCCCCTATCTCCTGCACCACGACGAACGACACTGGAATCGTCCCGACGCGTTCCGGCCCGAACGCTGGGCACACCCGGACGAGCGCGGCCCGTATCTGCCGTTCAGCGCGGGCCCGTTCATCTGCGCCGGCGCGGCGATCGCCCAGACCATGGCCACCGACGCGGTGGCCGCCCTGGCCGGCGGCGCGCGACTGACCGTCGTCGACGGGGACACCCGTCCGGTCGTGACCAACGCGGCGGCTCCCCAGCCGTTCACCCTGAGCCGCACCACCCGTTCCGTGACCGGATCACCCGCATCCGGGAGGAGGTGAACACCCATGATGGCGATCATCCGACGCATCCTCACGAACACGCCGCCACTGATCTGGAACCCGAAGGACCCGTGGTGACCCCACCTCGGGACGGACGGCCCGCGCGGACGAACGCATCGGTCCGCGCGGGCCGTTCGGCCACCCGGCCACCCATCGGCCGGCACCGACGCAGTGGGTCAACCGTTGTGGGCCCGCTCGGCCACCCGGTCGGAGAACAGGGTGACCATCTCCCAGCCCTCGCGCAGGGTTTCCTCGACCCGCTCCACGGACCAGTCGTCGCGGTCGGCCAGCGCCCGATATCCCACCTCCAGGTGTTCCACATCGGCGCCGTCGTGGAGTTCGAAGTAGCGGCTGCCCGCGAAGCTGGTCAACCCGGCGTTGTGGAACACCAGACCGCTGCCTTCCAGCACCAGATGCGCCAGCACGATGCGGTCGACGGTGCTCGAGGAGGTCATGCGGTCCACGAACCACGAGGATGCCGCGGCGACGACCGGATCA
Source organism: Embleya sp. NPDC025285 (assembly GCF_055558835.1). Lineage (NCBI taxonomy): Bacteria > Bacillati > Actinomycetota > Actinomycetes > Kitasatosporales > Streptomycetaceae > Embleya > Embleya sp. NPDC025285. The sequence continues at coordinate 152,706 of NZ_JBVHLU010000016.1, read as the reverse complement.
CGGCGGGCCGGGCGGCCGGCCCGCGTGCCGCCCAGCAGCGTGTTGTGGCCGAGTTCCTCGGCCAGGTGTTCCTCGGCGAGCCGACGCGAGGGCGTGTCGATCTCCCCCGCGACGCGGGCGGCGATCACCCGCTGGAAGCCGTCGGACCACTGTTGCAGGTGGTCCAGCGCGCGTTGCCGCAATTCCCCGGTGGTGGCGTCGGGATGTGCGACGAGGCGGATCAGGGCGCTGTCCCGGTACCCGGCCATGTACCGTTCGTTCGCCGCGCGCACGGCCGCCACCTCGTGCCGATCGGCGAGGTAACTCACGCGCGGCGACTCGGTGTTCTCGTACAGTCCGGCGCCCTCGAACTGGATCGACAGGGCCCAGAACCCGGTCGGTCCGGTGCACACGAAGCCGTGGTCGTCGCCCGGCGGGAGCAGCACGATGTCGCCCGGCCCGATCTCCTGCCGGACTTCGCCGAGCGTTCGCCCGGATCCGACCGCCGCGACGACCATGCTCTTGACGGGATGCCGGTGCACGGCCTGCGCTTGGTCGGGGAGCAGCCGTACCCAACTCATCGAGATCCGCGCGAGGTCGGGGATGAACTCCTTGAGGGCGGGATGACGATGGAAGTCCTTCAACAGTCCGATGTCATGGACGGATTCGTCGACGACCACGGAGGTGATCGCCTCGAGGTCGTCCCGGTGGATGATCTGCATGCGGCTCACGGCCTTTCGTTTGCTCACGGTCGTGTGGGTGGTGCGTGGGGCACCGGCGGTACGGGAACAGGCCAACGCATCCCGGGCCTTCAGGGGGTGATCAGGATCTTCAGGGGATGATCAGGACCTTCAGGGCGCTGCGGTCGTGCATGGCGCGGTATCCGTCGGCGATCGATGCGAGGGGGATCGTGCTGTCGAACACCGGTGAAGGGTCGAGGGTGCCGTCGAGCACGCGCGGCAACAGGTCGGGGAGGTAGGACCGGACGGGGGCAATGCCGCCGCGCAGGGTGAGGTTGTTCATGAACAGGGCGCCGACGTCCAGTCCGCGGTCGCTTCCGTGCGGGGCGCCGACCCAGCCGATGGCGCCGCCGGGGCGGGTGACGCCGATGGCGGTACGCATCGCCTCCTCGCTGCCCACGGCCTCGATCGCGGCGTGCACGCCGTGGCCGCCCGTCGCCTCGCGTACCGCCGTCACGGCCGCCTCGCCGCGTTCGGTGATCGTGGTGGCGGCGCCGAACTCGCGGGCGAGGCGCAGGCGGGCCGCGTGTCGGCCCAGCGCGATGACGTGCTCCGCGCCCAGCATGCGGGCGGCCAGGACGGCGCACAGCCCGACCGCGCCGTCGCCCACCACGGCGACGGTCGCACCCGGCCGTGCGCCGGCGCTCACCGCCGCGTGGTAGCCGGTGCCCATGACGTCCGTCAGTGCGAGCAGCGCGCCGAGCAGCCGCTCGTCCGAGGCGGCCTCGGTGGGCACCTTGACCAGGGTGCCGTCGGCGTACGGGACCCGGACGCCCTCGCCCTGGCCGCCGTCGGACCCGACCGCGCCCCACATTCCGCCGTTGGTGCAGGAGGTGGGCAGGCGCTCCGTGCAGAAGACGCAGGCCCCGTCGGACCAGGTGAACGGGGCGATGACCAGGTCGCCGGGGCGCACCGCGCGCACGTGGGAGCCGGTTTCCACCACGGTGCCCAGGAATTCGTGCCCGATGCGCTGTCCGGGCGTACGGGCGGACTCGCCCCGGTAGGCCCACAGGTCGCTGCCGCACACGCAGGCGCGCAGGACTTGGACCACCGCGTCGCCGGGCCGCTGTACGCGGGGGTCGGGGACGTCCTCGACGCGGATGTCATAGGGGCCGTGAATGGTGGTGGCGCGCATGCGTCACGTCCTTGTCCCCGGCGTCGGCGGGCCGGTCTGCGGTCAGGGTGATCAGGTCGAAGTCCGCGACGGGCCGGGCGTCCTGGTTGACGACCTCGACGTGCCAGCGCACTTCGCCGTGACGGCCACCGGGGCGTGCGGTGATCCGCCGGGCGGTCAGGGTGACGGTCAGGGCGTCGTCCGGCCGTACCGGGGCCAGGAAGCGCAGGTTCTCCAGCGCGCGGTTTGCCAGTACGGGCCCGGGTTCGGGCGGCACGAACATGCCTGCCGCGAGCGACAGCACCAGGTAGCCGTGGGCGACGATCCCGCGATAGAGCGGGTGTCTGGTCGCGGTGGCCTCGTCGGTGTGCAAGTAGTAGTGATCGCCGGTGAGTTCGGCGAAGCGGTCGATGTCGGCCCGGGTGACCGTGCGGGGGCCGACCGTCACGGCGTCGCCGGCGCGCAGGTCGCTCAGGTATCGGCGCAGGGGATGTGTCGGGCCGTGCGCGCGTGCAGCGCCCGGTTCCCATCGATCGGTGACCGCCGCCAGATGCCCGGGCGAGGCCCGAACGTTCGTGGTACTCAGGTGGCGGTGGAACGGACGAAGGTGTTCGGTGTCGTCCGCAGTGCTTCGGCCGGCGCCCGGATCCCGCGGGTCGACGATCTCGACGCGGCTGTGCGTGGGGATCAGCCCGCGGACCAGGTCTCGGGCCGTCGCACGGTCGTCGGTGACCACCCAGCCGTGCAGGTCACGGCCGCCGAGGGCGAGCGCGTCGCGGATGTCGGCCGACGAGCGGTACGGAACGAGCGTGGCGACCGGCCCGAACGCCTCCACCTCGTGCACCTCGCGGCGTCCCGGGTCGGCGGCGGCCAGCAGCACCGGCGGCATGAACGCGCCGAACCGCCGCTCGTCGGCCATCGCGGCGATCCGGCCCGGCGTCCCGCGGATCGTGCGGGTGACCCCGCGCAGTCGGGCGACACCCGCCAGGACGCGGTGTCGATGGGGCGAGTCGATCAGCGGCCCCATGTCCGCTCCGGTGGTGTAGGGGTCACCCGGTCGGATCTCGTCCAGGGCGGCGGCGGCCGCGTCCGCCACCGCGTCCAAAAGCTGCGCCGGTACGAAGGCGCGGCGTACCGCCGCCCGCGTCTGACCCGCGTGCGCCGTCATGGCGGCGACCAGTCGGTCGACGAACAGCGCGAAGGCCGCCGTGCCCGGTGCGGCGTCGGCACCCAGTACCGCGCAGTCCAGGGCGTCCGTGGCGTAGTTCTCGTGCGGCGCGGCGGCAAGCGTCGCGATCCGACCGCGCAGTCGTCGGGCGGTGGCCGAGGTCCCGGTGAAGGAGAGCAGGTCGTGGGCGGAGAGGTGGTCGGCCAGACAGGTGGGTCCGGACACGAACTGGAGTGCTCCGTCCGGGATTCCGTCGCACTCGGTGATCCGTCGCACCAGGTGCGCCGCCACTTGGGCGGTGCGGTGCGACGGCCGGACGATGACCGGTGTGCCCGCGAGGAAGGCGTGGGCGAAGGCGCCGAGCATTGTGGTCGCGGGCAGGCTGAAGCCGCTGATCTGCACCGCGACACCGGGCGGCCGGTCGAGCACGGACCGGGTCGCCGAACCCCGTACTCCTGAGGGCGGGTCCACTCCGTCTCCTGCCAAGAGCAGGCCGTCCGCCGTCGCGCCGGCGTCGGTCAGTCGGCGGGTGAGCGCCGCGGCGCAGTGCCGCATCGTTGCCAGCCCGCTGTCGATGTCCTGTGCGGCGTCGGTCGGCGAGCTGCCCAGGTGGGCGAGGAGGCGGACGAACTCCTCGCGATGGCCCGCGAGATGACGCGCCAGCCGGTTGGTCCGCCGGGCCCGCTCGGCGAAGTCGGTGCCGCGCAGCGCGGGGATGCCCACCGAGCGGGCGTACCCGAACGCCGGGGCGGCGTCGATCGCGGTCGTGGTGACCCGGAAGACCTCGTGTCCGTGCACCGCGTGTCGGCGCGTGGTCCCGGAGTCGGCGGGTGTGTGCCATCGGCCGCACAGGTAGTGCGGCACCGGGCCGGTCAATGTCGGCTCCCTTCACCCGGCGCGCACAGGACGGGTTGGCGTGCCGCGATATCCTGCGTTTCGACTGCTCCGATTCCGCTCGGCGTGAATCCGGCCTGCGCCGCCGAGCGGAACACGGAAGGCGACAGCGAGTAGGTGGCCTTGAAAGTGCGCTGGAAATGGCTGAGGTCCCGATAACCGACCTTGACGCAGATATCGGCCACCGGCAGGCTGCTTTCCATCAGCAGTGCACGTGCGAGTTCCATACGCAGCTCCGTGACGAAATCTATGAATCTGTGACCGGTCCGCTTTTTGAAGGTCCGCGAGAAGTGGTATTTGCTCATGTGCGCGGCTCGGGCGGCGAGTCCGAGTGTCAGTTCGTTGTCCGCGAATCTCTCCCGGATGAAGGCCACGGCGGTGTCGACCTGCTCGGCCACCGGGTCGACCCCGGGGCGCTCGACAGGTGTGGGTGCGCTGGGCGCGTCCGCGCGCAATCGGCCGGTGAACCACAGGAGTTCCTCGACGAAACCGCTCAGCCTGCCGTGCGGCGTCTGGGCCCGCGTCTCGGGCGAGGCGGCGGCCGGGTAGCCCGGCACGGTCAGCGCAGTGGGGATGACCACCGCGTCCAACGCGGCCAGCACGATCCGGAGATGGTCCACCGCGTGGGTGTCGCGGGCGGCGCTCACCGAGACCAGGCCCACCGGTTTGCGCCGCACCGGGCCGCCGTCGAGATGGTCCAGGGCGAGTTTGATCTCGCCGGAGCAGGAGTTGTTGCGCACGGCGGTCAGCAGCACCAACGCGTGGGCGCGTGCGGCCGAGGCGCGAAGCAGTTCGCGGGGCACGGCGTCGCGGCCGGCCGGCCCGACCCGAAGCCATTCCGGTCGGCGGCCGGCGACCGTGCCGATCGTGGTGCGCAGACCGGGAAAGAGTTGCGTTCCGTCGGAGGAATACTCCGGGGTGTCACTGACGATGAGAATGGCAGGAGGAATCGTTAACGCGAACGGTTGGACCATGGTCGAGCTCCCCGTGGATCGTGTCTCGATAAGACTAGGGAGGCGCGCGTCAAGGCCGTGTGAGGGTTGTTCGCTCCGGCATCGGTGTTTCTTTATGCCGACGATAGGATTCGAGTATCGACCGGGCCGGCGCCGTCGGAAAGGACCGGCGTCCCGACTGTTTCCTAAAATTCGGTTGCCCATTATGCAGGGGATTGTGTGGCGGCGGACGGCAGGAAACCCACGGACTCGAAGTAGTCGAGATGGGCGTTGATCAGCCCGCCGTCGATCGGCGGGCACACGATGTCGGCGTCGCCCGCACCGTCCGGGGCGACCCCGGCGTCGCCGATGGGCGGGCGGGCGGTTCCGCCGAGCAGGGCCCGGTAGGAGGCCAGCAGCAGGCTCGCCCTGGTGAGGGCGCCGTCGTATCCGTGCCGCGCGTCCCACAGGCGGGTGAGCCACACGTCGGGCGGCACCGTGTCGATCGGAAACCGCTTCGCCACGTGCCCGAACAGTTCGCGCAGCGGCATCCCGGAGGAATTCAGCAGGTAACGCACGGGCGGCACGGGCCGGTCCGCGGCGTGCCCGCGCACGATGGCGCGGGCCACGTGGTCCACGGGCGTGAAGGACACCCGGGAAACGGTGACGTCGGGCGCCGCTCCCAGGAGCACGACCGCGCGCACCAGGTTCCAGATGGCGTCGTCGAGCTGGCAGGCGCCCGTGATCGAGTGGCCGCTGATCCGCCCGGGGCGGTAGAGGGCGACCGGCACACCCCGCTCGCCGGCCTGGAGCACCAGCCGCTCCGCGACCCACTTGCTCGTCACGTAACCGGCTGCCGGCGTCCCGGGCGGCGGGGGTTGCCCGGCCGGGTCGGCGGGATCGGTGGACAGCGCCGCGGTGGAGACGAAGTGCACCGGTTTCACATGGTCCGCGCAGGCCAGCCGCAGTACTTCCGCGGTGCCTCGTACGTTGGCGTCGCGAAGCGGTTCGTAGCCTGCGACGTGACTGACCCGCGCCCCGCTGTGTTGGATGACGTCGACGCGTTCGGCGAGTCGCGACCATTGTCGCGGAGCCAGCCCGAGGCGGGGTCGAGTCAGGTCGCCCGTGATCGGGACGACCCGGGCGGCCGTGTCGGCGTCCCACAGCAGGTAGCGCCGCATCGTCTCCTGGAGGCGATGTCGCGCGTGCTGCGGGGTGTCGGCGCGGACCAGGCACCACACGTCGTCGTCGGTGCGGTCCAGGAGTTCGCGCAGCAGGAAGGCGCCGAGGAAGCCGGTCGCGCCGGTGAGCAGAACGCGGCGGTCGGATCCGGACCGGCGCGGCGCGGACGGGGCGGACGCGGCCGGGACGATGTCCGGGTCGAGCAGCGCGTCCGTGCGCGGATCCGCGCCGCGCGTCGCGGGTCCGGTTCGGGCGGGGGCCCGGGCGGGGATGTCTTCGCGGATCATGTGACGCCTCCCGAGCGTCGGCGGCGGATGGGTGTGTCGGGTCGCGACGGATCGGGCGAGCGGTCGGTCCGGTGATCGTGGCCGAGTGGCGTCCGAGACTGTGTCCGCGGGTGTGCCGGGGACTGCGGGGACCTCCGCGGCCGTGCCCGCTCGGGTGCCGTCGGCCGCGCGGCCGGCTCGCCGATCCCGACGAAGGGCGTCGACCGGTCCCTGCGCCCGAGTCGGAGCAGCGTGTCCCCGGGTCCCGCGTCGATCAGTCCGGGGACCCCGAGGTCGCGGACCGCGTGCATCGCCTCGCGCCAGCGGACCGGGAGCACGAGCCCTTGCGCCAGTCGCTCGCGAACCTGCTCGGGGTCGGTGTGCTCCCGCGCGTCGATCGCCGAGACGAACCGTGCGGTGCCCGGGCGGAAGTCGACGGCCTCCAGTCGGCTGCGCCAGAGTGGGACCGCGTCCATCATGAGCGGACTGTGGAAACCCCCGGCGATGGGCAACGGCTCAGCGCGCAGGCATAGTTCGGCGGCCAGCCGCACGGTCTCGCGCACGGCCGCGGGGTCGCCGGACAGTACGACCTGGCGCGCGCTGTTGAGGCCGGCGATCTCGAGGATGCCGCCGCGCTCGGCCAGCACTCGGCGGCGCAGCCACTCGACGTCGGCCGGTCCGGCGCCCACCACCGCGACCATGGCCCCGGGCCGGCGGAGGTTCTGCGCACGGCACAACGCGCCGCGGGCGACCGCCAGATCGAACGCGTCGTGCGCGTCCAGGAATCCGGCGCACGCGGCGGCGGTGAGTTCGCCGAGGCTGTGTCCGACCGTCACGGGTGGACGGGCGGCCGGCCCGAATGCCGCCTCGACGGCGGCGATGCCCACGGCGCAGGTGGCGGGTTGATTGACGGCGGTGTCGGTCAGGTCCAAGGCGTCCGGGTCGGCCGCGTCGAAGGTGTCCAGCAGTCGGGCCACGAGCGCGTGCCGGTGGTGGGCGTGCAGGGCCGCGGTGAGCGCCGCCGCCTTGGTGCCCTGCCCGGGAAAGGCGATGCCGAAGCCGGTGGTCATATGCGTACCCGACCCTCCTGTAGTACGTCCGTCATGTCCGGGGCGGGACCGGCCGCCCGGTCGAGGAAGCGCTGGGTCAGCGCGGGATCGTCCGCGATCGCCGCCAGCCGGCCCTGCCCGCGGTCGGGACGCAGTCGCGCCAGCGCGAGGGCGTCGGTGTAGCGGTCGGCGAGCAGCCGGTCGCGGTGTCCGGCGAAGCGCCGCAACGCCGCCCGCAGCAGTGGTTCGTCGTGCAGGTCCGTGCCCACGCAGGCGGTGAGCAGGGCGGCTTGACGAAAGGCGGCGGTGATGCCGTCCGCGGTGATGGAGTCCTTGTGGTGGCCGGCGTCGCCGACCAGCGCCCACCCCGGGCCGAACGCGCGGCGGAAGAAGTTGAGTTGCGCGCCGCAGCCGAAGAGCCGCTCCACCCGGGTGCCGGCCCGTGCCCGGTCGTGCAGTTCGGGCGCCGCAGCGGCCAGGCCCTCGAGGTAGCCGGCCTCCGGATCGGCCCGCAGCGCCGCGTACGCGGCCTGCGGGCGATAGACCCCGATCAGCGTGCGTCCGTCGTTGGTCGGGACGCAGCCCACCCAGTGTCCGCGCACGGCGTACGCCGCGAACCGGTCCGCGGGCACGCCTTCCCAGTAGCCGTAGTAGACGCAGCTCAGCACCGGGTTCTCGCGGGTCACCGGGGCCCGTACGGAATCCGCCACGACGGACCGCATGCCGTCCGCGCCGACGACGAGCGTGGCGGTGTCGGTGCCGGTGCTCGCCCCGGTGCGCCATCGCACGCCCACGGCCCGGTCGCCGTCGAAGACCACGTCCGTGACCCGGCACCGCTCGCGGAACTCGACTCCGGCGGCGGTCGCGGCCTCGGCGAGGATGGTGTCGAGCAGATACCGGCGCGGCGCGTAGGCCGCACCGATTCCCCCGATCGGCGTCGGCGCGCCCGCCAGGGTCACCTCTCCCATGCGGTGTGTCGCGGCCGTGATCGGTGGGCAGCCGGTGGCCGTGACGCAGTCCAGCAGGCCCCACGCGTCGAGCAGTGCGCTGCCCGGTTGATGGATGTAGAGGGTGGAGAGCGTGTCGCGGGGAAATCGGGCCCGTTCCAGCATCAGGACGCGGTATCCGGCACGGGCGAACAGCATGGCCGTCGGCGCGCCGGCGCAACGGGCGCCGACGACGATCACGTCGTACATGACGAACCCCTGCTTCCGGGGCACCACCTGCGCCGTCGTGAGGGTTTCGGTCGGGTGCTCACAGGATCAGCCCGCCGTCCACACCGATCACCTGACCGTTGATGTATCGGGCCCGATCCGAGGCGAGGAACGAGACCAGGTCGGCGACCTCCTCGGGGCTGCCCGGTCGGCGCAGCGGGATCCGGTCGAGGATGGACGCCTTTGCCGCGCCGGGCAGTTCAGCGGTCATGTCGGTGTCGATCAGGCCGGGGGCGACCACGTTGGAGCGCACCCCGAAGCGGCCGAGTTCCCGGGCCAGCGACGTGGTGAAGCCGACGATTCCCGCCTTGGACGCGGCGTAGTTGCTCTGTCCGGCGCTGCCGTGCGCGGCGGCGACCGAGGACAGGGTGAGGATGCAGCCGCCGCCGTGCCGCATCAGCGCGAGAGCGGCGGCGCGGCACACGTGGTAGGTCCCGTCCAGGTTGGTGCGGATCACCTCGTCCCAGTCCTGGTCGGACATGCGTGCCAGCGGCCGGTCGCGAACGACGCCGGCACACGTGACCAGGGTCGACAGCGGCCCCAGTCGCGCCTCGGCGACGGCGACGAGGGCGCGGGCCTCGTGCGCGGCCGAGACGTCGGCCCGGTGCGCCACGACGGTGGCGCCGGCCGCGCCGGCCTCTGCCACGACCTTCGCCGCGGCGTCCGGTCGGGACCGGTAGCAGAAGGCGACGTCGAATCCGTCCGCGGCCAGTCGGTTCACCACGGCCCGTCCGATGCCGCGCGATCCTCCGGTCACCACCGCGACCGGCCGCCCGGTGTCCGCCATGCTCAGGCCGCCCCGAGCCGGGCCGACAGGAAGGCGTGTACGGCGTCCACCGAGGTGAGTTCGGCGAATTCGGACTCCGCGAGCCGCACACCGTAGCGCTTCTCCAACTGCACCATGAGCTCCATCGTGGTGAGCGAGTCGATACCGAGGTCGACGGCGAACTCGCTGTCGTAGGCGACCATCTCGTCGGCGAGTTCGAGTTCCTCGACGAAGAAGTCGCGCAGTTCCTCGCGGGTGGGGATGGGCTTGGTCATGGTCGGTGTCCCTTCGTGGTCGCCGGCGGCGTGCCGTGCGTCTTTCGCGTGCTGTCCGTGCCGTCCGTGTTGTCCGTGCTGTTCGTGCTGTTCGTGTTGTCCGTGCTGTCCGTGCTGCGTGGGGGGCCGGTGTACGGGGTGATGTCGGTGATCGAGAGGTGGCCGTGGGCGGAGGCGGCGACGACCGCGACGCGATCGGCGAGGCCGCCGGCGGTGCCGAGCCGACCGACGACGCGGCGCACCGGGGTCAGGCAACCGCCGCCGGTCGCCGCGGGAACGGTGGTGATCTCGCCGTCCGGGGCGAGTTCGGTCAACCGTGCGGCGACGGCCGCGCCGATCGCGGAGTCGTCGAGCACGGTGTCGATGTGGTGCGGCGCCGCACCGTCCTGGGCGAGTTGCTCCCACAACACCTCCAGGACGGCCCGCGCGCTGTCGGGGTCGGGAAGAAACGCGCTGTACGTCGAGCAGTAGCCGTACACGCCGGCACCGCCGGTCGGTGTCTCCTCGGGTTCGCAGACCACGACCGCGGCTCCGATGTCGGCCGGCACGGCGCCGGATCGGGCGCCGGCCTGCTGTGCGGCCGAGGGTGGTTCCTCCACCGCGCCGGCCAGGACGACCGACGCGCGCCCGGCGGCCAGTGCGCGTGCGGCGCTCTGGAGTGCGTCCAGCCCGGCCACGGCCGGTGAGTTGGTGGTCAGGTCGAAGCCGCGCAGCAGGTGTTCGGGCGCCAATCGGGCCGCGAACATGCTCATCGCCATGTACGGAACGCGGGCGGGCGGCAGTTCGGCGGCACCGAGGTCGATGATCGTTCGGTCGAACTCCTCGATCAGGGCCGCGCCGGCGTTGTTGGTTCCCACCACCGCGGCCCGGCGGTGTGCGGGGACCCCGGTGAACCACGGGCCGGTGTCGAGCGCCGCCGCCCTGGCCGCGGCGAGCAGGTGGAGGCAGCCGGCGGGCAACCGGCGATAGCCGCGCCCGGGCAGGGCTTCGGCGACCTCGAACCAGCCGGGAATCGGCGCGAGTCGCGGTCCGAGCGCACGGTCGGGCCGGTTCGCGCCGGGGGTGATCACCCCCAGGCCGGTGACGCGCATCCGCGCCGGGGCGATCATGCCGACCACGCCGTTCCGGCAAGCGCGAAAGAGGAGTTGTTGCCGCCGAAGGCACAGGTGTTCACCAGGACCGCCGGGCGTTCCAGGCGCAGCGGGCCCTCCCGGGGAAGCCACACGTCGCATTCCGGGTCCTGCTCCATGGGGGCGTTCGCGGGGATCCGCGCCCGGGACAGGATCAACGCGGAGGTCAGGCAGGCGAAGATCCCGGCCGCCGCGGAGGTGTGTCCGATCATCGCCTTGAGCGCGAACAGCGGTAGCGGGTGCGCCACTTGCTCGAACACTCGACGCAGCGCCCGGCTCTCCACCGCGTCGTTGAGCGGGGTACCGGTCGCGTGCGGCAGCACACAGCCCACCTGGTCCGGGCGCAGCCCCGCGTCGGCGAGGGCCTCGTGCATCGCACGCACGAGCTGGGCCGCGTCCGGATCGGGCGCGGTCGGGTGCAGGGCGTCGCAACTCCACGCCACGCCGGCGAGTTCCGCGTAGGCGCGGGCCCCGCGCCGTCGGGCGTGTGCCGCCGATTCCAGCACGACCATCGCGGCGCCGTCGCCGAACATGGTACCGGCCCGGTCCCGGGCGAAGGGGCGGCAGCTTCGCGGGTCGGCCGCGCCGAGCCGGTCGAATCCGCCCATGCCGACCCGGGTGACCCCGTCCGCGGCGCCGACCACGACCACGGACGCCTCACCCGAGCGGATCATGTCCGAGGCGATGCCGAGCGCGTACCCACCCGCCGAACAGGCGTTGCCCACACTGATGTTGCCCCGGCGTGAGCCGATGGCCGCACCCACGGCCGCGGCGGCGACCGCGAGCGGTGTCCACCGCGGGCGGCCGGCCCCGTCGGCGCCGCGCCGCTCCTCCTGCACACTCGCGTTTCCCATTTCGCAGCCCATGACCACGGGCACGTCGGCGCGGTCGGGATGCTCGATCCCGGCGTCGTCGAGGGCTTCGATCGCGGCTGCGACCGCCATCCGCGGCACGGCGCCGAGCGGGACGCCCGCGTGCCGGCGCGGCTGCTCGGGGACGGCGGCCCCGGGCACCCGGTACATCCGGGTGGCCCGCATGTTCAGGTGCGGCAGGTCGACCTCGCGCGGTGCGGCGCCACCGGTGAGCAGCGCGTTCCAGTACGCGCCGACCCCGGCCCCCAGGCAGGAGACGGCGCCGAGGCCGGTCAGCACGGCCCTGCGTTCGTCATGCCTCGGTGTCATGCGGACCACCTCCCGCGCGAACCGGTTCGGGGCGGGTGAGCAGCACGGCCGCCACACCGCTGGGATCACCCTCGCCGTCGGATCCGGCGCCGATGTGGTCGTCGCCGGCGACGGCCAGCACCGAGTCGTCGCCCGACCGGTCGAACCAGGCCGCCGCGGCCGCGCATTGCAGTACTCCCAGCGCTCCCGAGCACCGGCCCAGCCGGGCGGTCAGGTCCAGCGCCGACGCCTGCGCGCCGGCCGCAACCCACCGTGCGATCGGACGGTCGTACGCCTTCGTCGCCTGCCCGACCGCGTCGGCGCGTCCGGCCGCTCGGCCGTAGCCGGTGATCACCGCGCGCGCTCGCACGCCGCGGGCGCGGGCGTGTTCGGGCTTTTCCACGACCAGACAGGCCGCGCCGTCCAACCACGGTCCGCCGCCGTGCTCACGGTGCAACCGGGCCACCGGCGCGGTGTCCGGTTCGACGCCGACCACGACGGCGGCCTCGGCGCGGCCGGCGGTGAGCAGCGCCGCGGCCCAGAACACGGCGTCCAGCCCGCCGGTCGTGCCGCTGCACAGGGTGATGTTGGGTCCGCGCAGGCCGTGCGCGATCGCCACCCAGCCGGCGGTGACGTTGCTCGACATGTGCGGGACCCGGATGGGGCTCAGGCCGGTGACGGTCTCCGCCGCGATGGTGTCGGTGAAGTCGCAGACGGTGTCGAGGTTGCCGAAGTTGCTGCTGACGATGACCGCGGTGGCCGTGGGATCGCGCAGCGCCACGCCGTCCAGGGCTCGGCGCACCGCGTGCAGGGCCAGCCGGGAGGCGCGGTCCTTGTGCCGCATGCCCGCACCGGCGCGACCGGCGTCCGGATCGCGGTCCCCGGTGGCGGCCCCGACTCCGGCTTCGGCCGGCTCCAGCAGGTCGTATTCGTCGCGCAGGCCGGAGACCGCGAGAGCGCAGCCGGTGATCACCGGTGCCGCCCCGTGCGGCGTCCCGGCGGGCATCACGGCGCCTTCCCCACGACGGCGACGGCGTTGATGCCGCCCAGGCCGATCGCGTTGATCTGCGCGGTGGCGAAGCTGTCGAAGGCGGGCTCGCCCGCGACCAGGCGTAGGTTCGCGGCTTCGGGGATCGGGTCGCGCAGGCCGGCGATCGGCGGGAGTTGCCCCGACCGCAGCGCCAGTACGGCGACGACCAGGCTCATCAGGCCGGAGCCGCCGCAGGTGTGCCCCAGTCCGGATTTGATCGAGGTGACCAGCGGTCCGGGCCGGGACCGTCCGAACACCTCGCCCAGGACTTGGGATTCGACCACGTCGTTGTGCCGGGTGCCGCTGCCGTGCACGACGACCAGGTCGACGTCCTCGGGCCGGACCGCGGCTCGCCGGTGGGCCTCGCGCACGGCCGCGGTCACGCTCGCCGGGTCGGGCACCGTCGGATGGGCGGCGTCGCAGTTCATCGCGACGCCACGCACCTGTGCGTGGGCTGGTCGGTGGTGGGCGCCGGCCCTGCGCACCACGACGGCCACCGCGCCCTCGCCCATGACCATGCCCCTTCGGTCGCGGTCGAACGGGCGGATCGACTGCGGCGCCGGGCTCTGCACACGGTCGAGCCCGCCGAAGGCGCTCTCGGTGAGAGAGTCGGTGCCGGCCACCACGACGGTCTCCGCCATGCCGAGCGCGATCAGGTCGGTGGCCATGCCCAGGGCGTACAGCGACGCGGCGCACGCGCTCGCCACGGTGTGCGTGCGGGTGGTCCCGAACGCGTCGCGCATCGCCCGGGCGAAGTGCAGGTCGGTGGGTTCCAACTCGGTGCCGTCGCGCCACCACAGTTCCGCCGAGCGCAGCTCGCGCAGGGTGGTTCCCACGATCACCGGGATGTCCGCGATCCCGCCGGCCCGCGACCCCTGGTGCGGTGCGCCGCCGCCCGGGTCCGCGTCCGTGCGTCCCGCTTCGCCGAGTCCGGCGTGGGCCGCTCCCGCCCCGTCGGCCGGTCCCCCATCGCCCAGGCCCGCGTCCGCGAGCGCGGCGGCGACCGCCGCGCGCAGCCAACGGGTGGCCCGGCCGGGCTCGTCACGGCCCGGCACGGCGCGATCGTCGATCTCGTACGCGTTCTTCACCCGGTACCCGGTGCTGTCGAAGGCGCGCAGCGGGCCGACTCCGCTCTCGCCTCGGCTCAACGCCCGGTGGATCGCCCGCGGTTCGTTCGCGAGACAGGTGACCGCGCCCATTCCGACGATGTCCCAGGTCATCGGGTCTCCTCGGGCGTGCGCAGCCGGTAGCGGGCGAGTTTTCCGGTGGAGGTGGTCGGCAGCGCGTCGATGAGTTCGATCCGCGAGGGGCGCCGGTGTGGCGGCAACCGGTCGCGCAGGGCGCGCAGGGCGTTGCGGCGCACCTCCTCCGGCGCGGCGCCGGGCGCGGGAACGGCGTAGGCCACGGCTTGTTGCAGGCCGGCCGGGTCCCGGTCGGCGACGACGGCGCAGTCGGCGATGCCGTCGGTCGCCTTGAGCAGTGCCTCGATCTCCGCCGACGCCACCTTGTGGCCGCCGATGTTGAGCAGGTCGTCCGTACGGCAGACGTGCCGGAAGTCCCCGTCTGGGGTGCGGTGCACGACGTCGCCCGGGTAGACGCCGCCGTCGGCGAACGTGCGCGCCTGGGCCTCGGGCCGGTCGATGTAGCCGAGCGCGGCGGACGCGGACGCGATGTGCAACCGGCCGTGGGTCCCGGTCGGCACCGGCTGCCCGTGTTCGTCGCGGACGGTCGCCGTCACGCCCGGCACCGGGTTGCCGGTGGATCCGTGCGGCGGAGCGTCGGCCGCGGTGGCCAGCACGATGTGCAGGACCTCGGTCGCGCCGAGGCCGTTGACCAGTGGGAATCCGAAGGTCTCCGTGGTGCGGCGGCCGAGGTCGGCGGGCAGGTGCTCGCCGGCGGCGACCGCGAGGCGGATGGCGGAGGTGTCCGGCGCCGCTCCTCGGCCGGCGACCGCGCCCAGCAGGGATTCGTACACCCTCGGCACGGCACACAGCACGGTCGGCCGGTACCGGTCGATCGCGGTGCTCACGCTGAACGCGTCGACGGGGCCGGTGAGCAGCGCCGAGCCGGCGCCCGCCGCGAGCGGGAACAGCAGCGAGTTGCCGAAGCCGTAGCCGAAGGAGAGTTTGGCGGTGGACAGGACGGTGTCCGACTCGGTCAGCCCGAGCACGCCGCCGAACCCGGCCAGCACGGCGAGCAGCCCGCCCATGGAGTGCCGGACGCCGCGCGGCCGGCCGGTGCTGCCCGAGGTGTACTGCACCAGCACCTCGGCTCCCTCGGCGAACCTCGCGGGTGCGCCCGGGTCGACGAACGCCCGCTCCTCGGCCCGCTGTTCGTGGCGGAAGCCGAGCGGGCCCAGGGCCGCGGCCAGTTCGTCGCGGCGCTCGGGCACCAGGTCGAGATCCGCGTACTCGGCGGCGCAGTCCCCGGCGATGAACACGAGCTCGGCGTCGCGGAGCATCGGGCTGAGCACGACCGGCACGCAGCCGTGCCACCACAGGCCCAGGACGGCGACGATCGCGTCCACCGTGTCGTCGGAGACCACCAGGGCGCGGCATCCCCGGCGAATCCCGCCGGCCGCCAGTGCGCCGGCGTACCCGCGCGCCGCCTCGGTCAGTTCGGCGTAGGTCATCGCACCGGTGCGGTCGGTGACGCTCGTACGGCTGCCCCGGCCGGCCGCGGTGTGCCGCAGCAGGAGCAGGTCGACGGGGTTCATCGGGAGCCTCCTTCGTCCGCGCGCGGGTCGGTGCCGACGCCGTGCCGACGCAGGGCGGCGAGCACGTCGGCCAGGCAGTCCAGTCGGGCCGCCTCCTCGGCGGCGAACCGCACCCCGAAGGCGCGTTCGACCCGCGCGACGAATTCGGTCTTCTGGAGCGAGTCCATCTCCAGTTGTGCGTGGAAGGCCGCGTCGGGCGTGATCCGCTCGGGTTCCGTCTCCAGCACCGCGGCGGCGATCGCACGCACACCCTCCGGCGTGGCGGTCGCGTCCGGGGTGGTTCGGTGGGTCGTCGATTCCTCGTGCCGGGGTGGGCGGTTCGGTTCCCGGACTGCCGCCACGGATCCCCGTGCCGCGGCGGCCAGATGGCCGGGCAAGTCCCGGTACTTCTCCCGCAGGTGCCGTTTGAGGACCTTCCCGGTCGCGCCGACGGGCAGGTCCGCGTCGTCGGCGGCGAGTTCCAGGGCGGCCAGGTCGGGCTGACCGGCCGCGGCGAGCGCGGTGTTGGCCCGATCGAGGAGTCCGGCCGGGTCCGCGTGCTCACCCCGCAGCCGGACCACCGCCACCGGCACGCTCGCGCCGCGATCGCCTCCCGCGACCACCGCGCAGTCGGCCGCTTCGGGCAGCGCGAGCAGGATCACCTCCTCCATCAGGACGGAGTGGCCCGGCGATCCCGTGGTGTGGATGGTGTCCACGACGCGGTCGACGTGGAAGTAGTGGTTCTCCGCGGTTCGGCGCACCAGGTCCCCGGAGAGGAACCAGCCGCCGAGGAAACTGCGGTGGTAGGTGTCCGAGTCGTTCCAATAGCCGGTGGTCACCGATTCCCCGCGGACCCCGAGCATGCCCACCTCCCCCACGTCGGCGTGCGTTCCGTCCTCGCGCAGTACCGCCACCTTCATCGCGGAGCCGGGCCTGCCGAGGTGGCGCGGGCACGAGGGTGTGTCGGGTGCCGTGGAGCGGCGCAGCGCCGCCCACCCGAGTTCGGACGAGCCGAGGATGTCGTTGAAGACCGAGCCCGATACGGCATTGCCCGCCGCGGTACGCCCGCCCATCCGTACCAGCGACCGTACGTGCGCCTCGTGGGCGGAGTCGCCCACGTTCACCCAGTCCGTCACCGATGTGAAGTCCGCCGGGTCCGGGTCCGAGACGGCGAGTTCGGCGAGGGTGTGGTTGAAGGCGAAGATCGTCGTGGGCCGGTGCGCGGCGGCGGCGCGGGACAGGCCGGCGGCGCTGCGGTCGGCGGAGGAGACCACGGGCAGACCCGCCGCCAGCGCGAAGAAGGTGATCGCGATCGCCGCCCCGTGGCTGAGGGGCGCCGCGCACAGCAACAGCGAGTCGTCGGGTTCGGGTTGGGTGGCGAGCCGGAACCGGGTGCCCGCGACGCTCTGCCGGTGGGTCCAGGTGACCAGTTTGGGTCGGCCGGTGGTGCCGGACGAATGGCACAGGAAGATCGGGTCGTTGTCGCCGTGCCGGTATCTCGCCTTGTCGGGCGGTTCCGGGTTGCCGAGCCCGGCCGCGTCCGCGCGGGTGTGCGTCCAGCGCAGTCCGGGCAGTTCCCGGTGCCGCCCGGCGAGGAGTTCCAGGTGCGCGGGGTCGGTGTACAGGCCGACCGGGTCGGCGCGGTCCATCAGGCCGAGTGCGAGCTCGGGCGGCATCCGGCCGTTGACGAGGACCGCGATGGCCCCGATCCGGGCGAGAGCGGCCAGGTGCACGTGGTCTTCGAAGGAGTCCTCGATGTAGATGGCGACCCGGTCGCGCGGTCGTACGCCCCGGTCGAGGTAGTGGCACGCCCACGCGTCGGCGAGGGCGTCGAGCGCGGCGATGCCGAACTCCCGCTGCCGGCTCCCGTCGCCGACCACGAGCGGCGGGTCCGACACGAGCAGGGGTGCGTCGGGGGCCCGGCTGTGTTCCAGCGCGGTACGCCAGAGGTTGCCGCCCCCGAGCCGGGTGTCCCGGGCCAGGGCGATACGTGCCGATCGGGGGAGCAGGGTGTGTCGGGCGGAGAGCATGGGGTCCCCGATTCTCGGTGGGAAGAAGGGAAACGCTCCCGCCCGGCGCGTCGACGACGCCGACGCGGCGACCTTGCGGGAACGGGTCCAGTGCACCCACGCCGGGCGGCCGGGGGCAACCGGTTGCGCCCCCGGGTCGCGGGGTTGAGCAACATTCACCGCATCTGGGGCCGGACGTTCGCGTCCGCGCAACCCAGCCGATTGCGACGGCACTTGCCCGGCGCGTGTGATGGACCGGTCGGCACATCGCGGCCCGTCGGCGCACCGCGGCACGTGGCCGGTCGGCACACCACTTCACGGAGGGGCTTCGCCATGGCGCTACCGGAAATGCTCGCCGTCCGTTCCGCCGGCACGTCCCGGGAGTTGTCCTGGCGCCTGCCGAACGGCCTCCGAGTGCGCCGTTCGTCCGCGTACGCGGGACGGGCGGGCCCCGCGTTGGCGGCACTGGAGGAACGGCTCGACCGGCGTCGTGGCCTGCTCGCCCACCTCGGGAACGGAACGGTCGTGGGATACGCCGACCCGCCGATCGAGGTGACCGCGCGCGGTTCCCTGCTGGCCGTGCGGGCGCTCAACGCCCGGGGCCGGGTGCTGCTTCCCGCGCTGGCCCGGGCGACCGCCGGCGTCCTGCGGGATCGAGAGGTCCGCGCGGACCGGGTGTACGGGAGCGTGCCGTCCGCGGACGAGGCGATCGCCGAGGAGGACCGTACCCGCCGGGCCGGGGTCTTCACGGTGCTCCGCGAGTTGGTGGACGCGATGCGCTCTCCCGCCGACTCCCTCCTGGGCCTGTACGGAGCCTTCGGCTACGACTTGATCCTGGGGCTGGAGGGCATCACGATCGCGCGAGAACGCGATCCCGGCGACCGCGTGCTGGTCCTGCACCTGCCGGACGAACTCCTCGAGGTGGACGAGCGCAACGACACGGCGATCCGGCACCGGTACGAGTTCCACGACAGCCGCGCGCGCACCGACGGACTGCCGTGTACCACCGCCGACGCCGCCTTCCGCCCCGGCGGCGCGGTCGCGAAGGACGACCACGCTCCCGGCGACTATGCCCGGGTCGTGGAGCGGGCCCGCTCGGCCTTCCGCGCGGGTGACCTGTTCGAGGTCGTGCCCGGCCGGGAGTTCCGCCGCGCCGCGACCGCGCCGCCGTCGGCGGTGTACCGGCGGCTGTACGCCCGCAATCCCGCCCCGTACGCGCTGTTGATGAACCTCGGGGAGCGTGAGCACCTGATCGGCGCGTCACCCGAGCGCTTCGTCGCGGTCCGAGCGGGAGGGGACGCCGGCGAGGGCGGGCTCGTCGTGGAGTCCGCGCCGATCAGCGGCACGATCGCGCGCGGCCGCGACGCGCTGGAGGACGCGGCACAGGTGCGAAGACTCCTGGAATCCGAGAAGGAGGAGTCCGAACTCACCATGTGCACCGACGTGGACCGCAACGACAAGGCGAAGGTGTGCGTACCCGGGAGCATCCGGGTCACCGCCCGGCGCCGTGTCGAGTTCCACGCCACGCTGATCCACACCGTCGACCACGTGGAGGGACGCCTGAGACCCGAACTCGACGCCCTGGACGCGTTCCTGGCGCACCTGTGGGCGGTCACCGTCACCGGCGCGCCCAAGCGGGCCGCGGTGCGGTACCTCGAACACGAGGAGAGGTCGCCTCGGCGCTGGTACGGCGGAGCCGTCGGCCGGATCCGCTTCGACGGGGGTCTGGACACCGCGCTCACGCTGCGCACCATCCAGATCCGGCGCGGAACGGCCGTCGTCCGGACCGGGGCGACGTTGTTGTGCGCGTCCGACCCCCGGGCCGAGGAGGCCGAGACCGAACTGAAGGCCCGGGCCCTGCTGGCCGCCCTGGACGAGGCGCAGGCACCCGAGGTCCGCGTCCCGGTGCCGGTGGCGGCGGCGATCCGCGGGCGGCGACCGTCGCCGATCGCCGAGCCGGCTGCCCGGCCCAGGGTCCTGATGGTCGACCACCATGACTCGTTCGTGCACTGCCTGGGCGACTACTTCCGTCAATGCGGCGCCGAGGTGGCCACGTTCCGGCCGCCGCACCACCTGGCCGTGCTGGAACGCACCCGGCCGGACCTGCTCGTGCTGTCCCCCGGCCCGGGGCGCCCGAGCGACTTCGGCGTCGCCGAGACACTGGCCGCGGCCGAGGCGCTCGACACCCCGGTGTTCGGGGTGTGTCTCGGATTGCAGGGCCTGGTCGAATACCTGGGCGGCACGCTCGGCGTCCTGGACCGTCCCGTCCACGGGCGCTCCTCGCGAGTGCGGGTCACCGATCACCGCAGCGGGTTGCTCGCCGGCCTCCCGGACACGTTCGAAGTCGGCCGCTACCACTCGCTGTACGTGCACCCGAGGGACCTGCCACCGCGACTGCGGGTCTGCGCCACCACCGACGACGGCGTCGCGATGGTCGTCGAGCACACCGAACGCCCTTTCGCGGCCGTGCAGTTCCACCCCGAGTCGATCATGACGGCACACGGGTCCATCGGTCTCGACATCATCGCGAACGCCCTGACCCACCTGACCCGCCGACCGGCCCCGAGCACCACCCCGACCGCGAACTGACCCGCCCGCCCGGCCGGTCGTCCACACCGTGCACTTCCACGGCCACGCTCGCGCCAGGATCAGACGTCACCCCGACCAGCCTCCGGACGGGTCGGTCGGACGTGCGGACGTGCACGGATGCCCGGACGTGCCCGGACGTGCCGAACGCCGCTGTGCGGAACCGTGGTTCCGGACAGCGGCGTCCGGCGGAGCCGGCCCGGTGGACGGCCCTTCGGCGCGCGGCCGATCCGCGTGTGGGTCAGGTCGTCTCCTCCCCGCGGGTGTTGGCGACGAACAGGCCGACCACGGCCGCGCCCGCGAGGAGGAACGCGCCGACCAGGAGCGCCTTTTGGTAGCCATCCGTGTAGGCGGAGGCCGCCGCGTCGCCGGCGGCCAGTCGGTGGGTGGTCTCCGCGGTCGCCACGGCGGAGAGGATCGCGAGGCCGAACGCGCCGCCGAGTTGTTGCGCCGTGTTCATCAGCGCCGCCGCCAGGCCCGCCTGTTCGGCGGGGACGCCCGCGTTGGCGGCGGTGGCGACGCCGACGAAGACGAAGCCGAGCCCGAAGGACATCACGACCAGGCCGGGCAACAGGTCCCCGAGGTAGGTGCCGTCCACCGGGATGCGGGACAACAACCAGACCCCGGCGGAGGCGATCAGCGAGCCGACCACGATCAGCGGACGGGTGCCGACCCGGGCCAGCAGCGGCTGGGCCATTCCGGCCGCGATCCCCACACCCACGGTGACCGGCAGGAACGCGGATCCGGCCTTGATCTCGGAGTAGCCCATGACACCCTGCACGTACAGGGTGATGAAGAAGAACATCGCGATGAAGCCGGACATGGCCACCAGTTGCGTGACGTTCGCCGCGGCCAGGCCCTTGACCCGGAAGATGCCCAATGGCATCAGCGGGTTGCCGATCACCGCCTCGTTGACGACGAAGGCGAGCAACAGGCAGGCGGCGACCCCTAGTTCGACCACGGTGCGGGTGGACGACCACCCCTGGTCGGGGGCCTTCACCAGACCGTGGACCAGCAGCACCAGTCCGCCGGTGGCCAGTGCGGTGCCGAGGAAGTCGAAGCCGCGTACCGATGCCCGGCGTTTGTCGTCGGGCAGGAGTCGGGGGATGAGCGGAAGCACGAGCGCGCAGACCGGCAGGTTGACGAACATGACCCAGCGCCACCCGGGGCCCTCGGTGAGCACCCCACCCAGGAACACGCCGACGGCGGAGGCGAGTGCGCCGGTGCCCGCCCAGGCGCCGAGCGCCTTGTTGCGGTCGGGACCGGTACCGAACGAGGTGGTCAGGATCGACAGGGCCGCGGGCAGCATCATCGACGCGCCCACGCCCTGGGCGAGCCGGGCGCCGATCAACACCTCGGAACTCTGCGCCAGTCCACCGATCAGGGAGGAGGCGGCGAACACCAGGGTGCCGCCGGTCAGGACCCGGCGGCGCCCGATCAGGTCCGCGGCCCTCCCGCCCAGGAGCATCAGGCCGCCGTAGGTCAGGAGGTAGCCGGACGGCACCCATTGCAGACCCTGGTTGCTCAGGTCGAGGTCGCGTTGGATGGCCGGCAGCGCGATGTTGACGATGGAGGCGTCGACGAAGTCGAGGAAGGCCACCGCGCACAGCAGGACGAGGGTGAGTTTGCCCCGTGCGGTGGTCAGGAACGAGGCGTCGGACTCGGTCGGAGCCGCGGACTTCGTCGGATCCGTCGAGTCGGTCGATGCGAAGGTGCCGGTGGACATGGGTGCTCCAGGGCTGGATGACGGTTCGGTTTTCGGGCGTGCGGGGATCAGGCGACGGCGTGCCGGGAACCGGGGCGTCGCCCGAGGTGGTCACGGGAGGTGCGCGCGGCTCGTCCCGCGCGGCGAAGGTTCGCCGGGTCAGCTCTCGGTGTCGTCGGGGCGCAGGTGGGTGTCGTCCGCGGCCGGCGGCTCGTGCGGCACCCGGGTGAAGTCGGGGTAGTCGATCGGGTCGGCGTCGTCGACGATGTCCAGCGGAACTCCCTTGAGCTTCTCGGGGTTGGCGATCACGTCGATCCGCACGATCCGGTCGCCCGCCACGGTGAAGCCGGCGACGCCGCTGGGCCGGTTGGGGTCGCCCACCAGCCGACCCGGGGCGCCGTTGACCAGAACGGGACGGGCGTAGGGCAGAACGGGGCCGAGCGCAACATCTGCCGCGCGACCTTCTCGGCGCCGACCACGGTGGGCGGGGCCGAGTGCCGGTTCGGGCCCGGGTCGAGTTGGAAGGAGACGTCCGGGTCGAGGTTGGCCAGGAGCGCGTCGAAGTCGCCGTCCTGCGCGGCGGCCAGGAACGCGTCGACGACGCGGCGCTGCCGCTTGAGGTCGCCCTCCGGCTGCGGCGCGGACCGCACCCGCCGCCGCGCCCGGCCGGCCAACTGCCGGGCGGCCGCCGGGGTGCGGTCCACGATGGGGCCGACCTCGTCGAACGGCACGCCGAACACGTCGTGCAGCACGAAGGCGAGCCGCTCGGCCGGATTGAGGGTCTCCAGCACGATCGGCGGCGCCAAGCCGATGGCGTCGGCCTCGATGGTCTTGCGTTCGGGGTCGTACGCGTCGGCGTCGGCCGAGCGCACGATCGGCTCCGGCAACCACGTACCCGGCTCACGGCGCAGTCGCCGCGCGCGCAGCATGTCGAGGCAGATCCGCTCGACGATCGTGGTCAGCCAGGCCCGCAGGTCGCGGATGTCCTCGTGCTCGGTGCGCGAGACCCGCAGCCAGGTCTCCTGGATCGCGTCCTCGGCGTCGGCGCGCGAACCGAGGATGCCGTACGCGACGGACCGCAGGTGCGGGCGCAGCCCCTCGAACTGGTCGGCCGTCCACTCCGCACGCCACGTGGGCTCGGGCCCGGGTTCGTTCTCCATGCGATGTAGACGAACGTCGGCGAGAAAGTGTGACACGGGGCGCGGGAGCCTTCGCGGCAAGCACCCGCCGAACGAACACCGGCGCGCTCGCACCGTCCCGGGACGGCACCGGCGGCGAGCCGACCCACCGGGCACCACCGACGGGAGTGAGCGGGTCTGCCGACTCAGGCCCCTCGGCTCTCCCCCCGCGCCGGCCGTCGGTGCGCTCTGGTAGGCAAGAGCCCTACGCGCACCGATCCGCACGCATCCGACCCACGCAGGTGACCTCCCGACATGAGCATCCACACCTATCTCGAACACTTCGGCGGCCTGCCCGTCGCCGACCTGCGGCCGCCGGACTCGAAGCAGCCCTCGGCCGTTCCCGGAAGGCAACCCGAGGAGGCCCGCCGCGGCGAGCCCACACCGCCGTACGGCATCGCGCCCGGCGACCACCCCGCGGACGCCGTCGCCTGGCGGCTGCGCCACCGCCACTGGGAGGACGATCCCGAACTCGCCGATCTCTACGCCTACTTCCTCGCCAACGTCGACACCACACGAGTCACCGCGCTGATCGTCGGCGCCTGGGACGTGGACATGTCCCAGGAGAATCCGCTGCCCGGGCTGCTGGTCC
Source organism: Embleya sp. NPDC025285 (assembly GCF_055558835.1). Lineage (NCBI taxonomy): Bacteria > Bacillati > Actinomycetota > Actinomycetes > Kitasatosporales > Streptomycetaceae > Embleya > Embleya sp. NPDC025285. Next base: position 129,042 of record NZ_JBVHLU010000016.1, on the reverse strand, counting down.
GCGACGCCGCCCGCTTTCCGGCGCTGCGCCATCTGTTCGTCGGCGACGTGGTGCAGGAGGAATCCGAGATCTCCTGGATCGGCATCGGCCCCTCCACCGGGCTCCTCGAAGCCTTCCCGCACCTGGAGGAACTGGTGCTTCGGGGCAGCGAGAACGCCACCGAGGACGCCCCCGCGCTGACTCCGGTGCGTCACGAGCACCTGCGCCGGCTCCGCTTCGAGAGCGGCGGCCTGTCCGGTCGGATCGTGCGCGCCGTCGGCATGAGCGACTTCCCCGCGCTGGAGGAACTCGACATGTGGCTCGGCGTCGACGACTATGGCGGTGACGCCCGCGTCGAGGACCTCGCCGACCTCCTGTCCGGGACCCGAGTGCCCCGACTCCGGCATCTCGGTTTGATGAACAGCGAATTGCAGAACGAGATCGCCGCCGCGATCGCGAGCGCCGCCGTCACGCCCCGGCTCGAATCGCTCGACCTGTCGATGGGAATCCTGAGCAACGACGGCGCCGAGGCGCTGCTGAACAGCCGATCCCTGGAGCGGCTGCGGAACCTGACGATCCGCCACCACTTCCTGGACGACTCCGTGGCCGAGCGCCTGCGGGCGACGCTGCGGGCATCCGGTGTGACGGTGGAGATCTCCGACCCCGAAAGCCCCCGCGACTGGGGCGGCGACCCCCGATACGTGGAGATCTCCGAATGACCGGCGGTCAGGCCCGGGCACGTTCCGCCGGCCCGCGCGTCGTCGCGGCGATCGACCCCACGGGCACCGCCGACCTCCGCGCCGCGCGGTACCTGCCGTGACCGTGATCACCGTCGTCGCCAACCCGGGGCACCGGCGCGTCGTGGGATTCGACGCGGCGGCGCGGGCCGCCGGGCTACCGGCCCCGCGCGTCGTCCCGTGGGAGGACGTACTGCGTGGTGTGCAACCGGCTTTCGCCGCCGGGCCGGTGCGGATCGACTCCCCCGGCGAGAACCCCGTCGTCCACGCACTGCTCGGCGGGCCGTCCGACCCGCACCGCGTCGAGGGCGGTGCGGTGCGCCACGCGACCTTTGTGCGCGCGCTGGAACGCGTACGAACCGCCGTGGCCGCGACGCCCGGAGCGTGGCTCGTCAACGACCCCGACGACATCGCCGTCATGTTCGACAAGCCGCGCGCGCACGGGCGGCTGCACGACGCGGGCGTCCCGGTCCCGCCCGGGCTCGGCGCGGAGGGGCGCGGCGTCACCGTGCGCTCCTACACCCACCTGCGCGACCTGATGCGCGACACCCGCCGGCCACGCGTGTTCGTCAAGCCCGCGCACGGCTCGTCGGCGTCCGGTGTGGTCGCCCTGGAGACCTCGGGAACGCGCGTCCAGGCCACCACGTCCACCGAACTGGTGCGCACCGCGTCGGGCATCGAACTGTTCAACTCGTTGCGGGTGCGCAAGTACCGCGACGAGGAGGATGTCGCGGCCCTGATCGACGCACTGTGCGCGGACGGCGTGCACATCGAGACCTGGCTGCCCAAACTCACCCTCGACGGACTCGCCGTCGACCTGCGCGTCCTGGTCGTCGCGGGCCGCGCCACACACGTCGTCGCACGCGGCAGCCGTACCCCGATGACCAACCTCCACCTCGGCAACACCCGCGTCGACGTGGACGCGGTCCGCCGCGCCGTGGGGGCCGCCGCCTGGGAGGAGGCGATGACGACATGTGTTCGCGCGGCCGAGTGTTTTCCCCGGACGCTGCACGTCGGCGTCGACCTCCTGTTCGCGGTCGACCGCCGCCGCCACGCGGTCGGCGAGGTCAACGCGTTCGGCGATCTGCTGCCGGGGGTGCTGCACCGGGGCCGGGACACGTGGGCGGAACAGATCCGCGCCCTGGTCGACGGCCGGCACCCACCCGCGAGGCCACGACAGGCGGGACGCGAGACATCGGACCGCGAAACGCCTACCCGCGAAGCGGCACACCTCCAGGCACCGGACCGCGAAGCGACGGACCGCGAGGCACCGGACCACGAAATACCGAACCGCGAGACACCCGACGGGGAACGACTGCCGTGCCCGAACTGACGACACCCCCACCGCGCCACGGGAACAACGGCCCGCACGGCCACAATCCCGACATGAACGAGGTCGTCGGCCACCACGATCTGCTCATGGTCACGCTCGACACGCTCCGCTACGACGTGGCAGCGGAACTCGTGGCGGCGGGCCGACTGCCCACCCTCGCCCGGGTGCTGCCCGGCGGGCGCTGGGAGGCGCGGCACACCCCGGGCAGCTTCACCTACGCCGCGCACACCGCGTTCCTCGCCGGATTCCTGCCCACCCCGCTGGGGCAAGGCCCGCATCCACGCCTGTTCGCGGCACGCTTCGGCGGCAGCGAGTCCACCGCGCCGCACACGTGGGTGTTCGACGAGCCCGATCTGCCCTCCGGGCTGGCTCGCGCGGGCTATCACACGGCCTGCGTCGGCGGCGTCGGCTTCTTCAACAAACGCGGCGCGCTCGGCTCGGTACTGCCCGGCATGTTCGCGGAGAGCCACTGGGATCCCGAACTCGGCGTCACCTCGCCCACCTCGTTCGAGGCACAGGTGGCCCGCGCGGAACGCGTCGTCGCCGCCCTCGACCCCGACCGGCGACTCTTCCTGCTGGTCAACGTGGCGGCGCTGCACCAGCCGAACTGGTTCCACCGGCCCGGTGCGACGGCCGCCGAGGGCGATACCCGCGAGACGCACGCGGCGGCGCTGGAGTACGTGGACCGGCATCTGGGCCGGCTCTTCCGGGCGATGAGCGCCCGCCGCCCGTGTTTCACCATCCTGACGTCGGATCACGGCACGGCGTACGGCGAGGACGGCTACACCGGGCACCGCATCGGCCACGAGGTCGTGTGGACCGTCCCCTACGCCCAGTTCACCCTCGACCCCGGCGAATGGTGACCCCGCGCACGCCTTGATCGGCGGCGGGCGACGGCCCCGACCATCGCCCGCCGCCCAAGCCACCGGGCGGTCGGCCGGCCTGTCGGCGCCCACCCCTAGAGTCGGGGCGTGCGAACACCGCACCCGGCACTCACCCACGTCCTCGGAGGTCGTCCGCTCATGGGATCGTCCAGCACCGCCGATCCCCTGGTGGTTCCGTCGTCTGCGCGAGACCTGCTCGGCTCGCCGTACGCGGGGTACGTCTACTCGTATCCGCACAAAACCGCCTACCGCCCGCTCGCCCCGATGCCCACGCTGGGCGATGTGTGGCGGGGCCAGGACCTGTCGGCGCTGTTCCTGTACGTGCACGTGCCGTTCTGTGAGATGCGCTGCGGCTTCTGCAACCTGTTCACCCGCACCGGCGCCCCCGCGGAACTGGTCGGGCGCTACCTGGACGCGCTCGAACGGCAGGCGCGGGCCGTGCGCGAGGCGATCCCCGAGGCACGTTTCGCGGTCGCGGCGGTGGGTGGCGGAACGCCCACGTACCTGGACGCGCCCGAACTGGAAAGACTGTTCGACATCGCGACGGAGGTGATGGGCGCGGACCTCGGCTCGATCCCGATGTCCGTGGAGACCTCTCCCGCGACGGCGACGCCCGAGCGCCTCGCGGTGTTGGCCGAGCGCGGGACGACGCGGGTCAGCATCGGCGTCCAGTCGTTCGACGACGCCGAGGCGCGAGCGAGCGGGCGCCCGCAGCGCCGTGCCGACGTCGAGGCCGCGCTGGCGGCGATCCGGGACGCCGCGGTGCCGACGCTCAACATCGATCTGATCTACGGCATCGACGGCCAGACGCGGGCGAGTTGGCTCGCTTCGATCGACGCTGCGCTCGCGTGGCGGCCGGAGGAGTTGTACCTGTATCCACTGTATGTGCGCCCGCTCACCGGCCTCGGCCGCCGAGCCGTCACGCGCGCCGACTGGGACGAGGACCGCCTCGCGCTCTATCGGGCGGGCCGCGACCGTCTGCGCGAGGCCGGCTACGAGCAGGTCTCGATGCGCATGTTCCGCCGCGCGGACGCCCTCCCCGACGCCGCCGGCGGGCCGGCCGGCGCTGCCGGCACCGACGCGGCCGGCAGCGACGCGCAAGGCGGCTACCGCTGCCAGCGCGACGGCATGATCGGCCTCGGCTGCGGCGCCCGCTCGTACACCACCGACCTGCACTACTCGTTCGAGTACGCGGTCGGTGTCGGCGAGGTGCGTGCGATCATCGACGACTATGTGACGCTCGATCAGGACGCCTTCACCCGTGCCCGCGTGGGCTATCGGCTGGACGTCGGCGAACGACGCAGACGCCACCTGCTCACCTCGCTGCTGCAGGCCGACGGCCTGGCCGCACCCGACTATCGGGCCGAGTTCGGCACCGACGCCGAGGCCGACTTCGCCGCCGAACTGGCGCCGCTCGCCGACGCGGGCCTGCTGACCGTCTCCGCGGCGGGCATACACCTGACCGACGAGGGCCTGGCCTGGTCCGACGCGATCGGTCCCGCGCTGTTCTCGCCCGAGACCTCCACCCTGATGCACGGATACCGGCCGCGATGACGGGCACTCCCCCCGCCGCGCCGCCCCTGGTCGAACTCGGCGTGCGCGCGGACCCGTTGACGATCCTGTACCGGGGTCCGCTCGCTTCGTGCGACTACGACTGTGGCTACTGTCCGTTCGCCAAGCGCCGCGATAGTCCCGAGCAACTGCGGGCCGATCGTGCGGCGTTGGCGCGCTTCGCAAACTGGGTGACGCACGCGCCGCACCGCGTGTCGGTCCTGTTCACCCCGTGGGGCGAGGGTCTCGTCCGCAGTTGGTACCGCCGTACGCTCGCCGAACTGAGCCATCTCCCGCACGTCGAACGTGTCGCCATCCAGACCAACCTGAGCGCGCATCCCCGGTGGACCGAGGCGGCCGACCTCACCCGCCTGGCGCTCTGGGCCACCTATCACCCCGACCAGGTCCCTCACGAGCGCTTCCTGGACCGTTGCCGCGACCTGCGCGCACGTGGCGTGCGCCTCAGCGTCGGCGTCGTCGGCCTGCCGGAACACCTGCCCGCCGCGCGGCGCCTGCGGGACGATCTTCCCGCCGACGTGTACCTATGGGTCAACGCCGCCGAGGGGCACGCGTACACCGACTCGGCGGCAGCCGAATGGGCCACGCTGGACCCGCACTTCGGCTTCAGCCGAAACCCGCATCCCGCCCTCGGTGTGCCCTGCCGCACCGGTGACACCGTGATCAGTGTCGACGGCGACGGCACCGTACGCCGTTGCCATTTCGTGCCCGCAGTGCTGGGCAATCTCTACGACGGCTCGTTCCGCGCCGGTCTCGCACCCGCGCCGCCGTGCCCCGAGCAGACCTGCGACTGCCACATCGGCTACGTGCACCTGACGTCCCTGCCGCTGTACGACGTCTTCGCGGGCGGCATCCTCGAACGCATCCCCACCGCGTTCGGCCCGGCACCTCGGCGCGTGCCTCGACACACGTGACGACGACGGGAGTTCACCGCGATCCCTGTGCGTGCGCGTTTGCGGGCTTGTGTGCTTGTGCACGCGTGCGGCCCCACAACCACTCCTGCCGATCATCGACGCGGGTCAATCGCTTGTCAATGTCAAGTAGATCGATAGGGTAGGCGACGGCATCCGACAGGCGGCGATCGTTCCGGAAGGCGAGGCGGGCATGAGCACCGACACCGTGGAACCGGAACGCACGCTCCAGGATTGTGTGGCGCGCGGCACCAGGTCCGTCGTGCGCGCCCGGCACCCGGTCAACGCGCCCATGCTCGATACCTGGGCCGACGCCCTCGGCGACCCCAACCCCGTCTACCGCGACGCCGAGGCCGCCGCGGCGACCGGGCGGGCCGGGATCGTCGCGCCCCCGACCATGATCCAGGCCTGGACCATGCCCCGACTCTCCGCCCTGGCCGCCACGTTGCCCCAGGTCCCCGGGTACGCGCCCTATCTGGCCGGCGCATCGGGGCACGAGGTGTCGTCGAAGGACGGGTCGCCCGACGGCCGGTCGACCGAGCAGGAGACCGACAACCCGGCGGCGGCCGTACACCGACTCCTCACCGCGCACGGGTACACCGCCCGCGCGGCGACCCGATGCCGGCAGCGGTACCACCGCGAGACGGCGGTCGGGGACCACCTGACCTGCGAGAGCGTGCTCACGACGGTGTCGCCGCGCAAGCGAACGGCGCTGGGGCCGGGCTACTTCGTCACCACACGCATGACCTTCCGCGACCAGGACGAGGCGGACGTGGCGACGGTCGACTGGACCGTACTGTGCTTCCGTACGCCGGAACCCGCCGGCGCACCCGACGTCACCGCACCCGACGTCACCGCGGTGGACGCAGCCGCATCCGACGTCGGCGCACCGGGCACCCCCGCGGATCCGGCCCCGCCCACACCCGCGAGCCGCCGGACCTGCCGCCCGCTCACGGCCGCCCCCCGCGTGGGCGACCGTACCCCCCTCACCACGATCCCGATCACCCCCACCTTCGTGATCGCGACCGCGTTCGCCACCCAGGACTTCTACGCCGCTCACCACGACGCCGACTGGACGCGCACCTCGCTCCGGCGTCCCGGCATCTTCACCAACATCCTCGCCACCACCGGCCTCGTCGGCGGAGTGGTCACCGACTGGGGCGGCCCGGCCACCCGGCTCCTGGAGGTCGACCTGCACCTCCTCGCGCCCAACCACACGGGCGACACTCTCACCCTCGACGCCGAGGTGACCGCCGTGACCGGCGACGAGGTGGACCTCCGCGTCACCGGCACGAACTCCCTCGGCCCCCACGTCCGCGCCACCGTACGGGCCCGCGTCACCGTCTGACCCCACCGTCGGGATCCGCACCGGGTCCCGACGGCCGAGCCGCTCCCCCACCGTGCCGCAGCGGTCCGCACACGCGACCAAATCACCGTGCGGCCAAGGGATTCCGCGACGAAATCACCGTGCGGTAACGGCTTTCCGACAGGTTCCCGACATCTTCCCGCGCTCGGATAAGGGTCGATGATGATGCACGCCCTGCGGCGGACCATCGGGGACGACGCCTTCTTCGGAACTCTCCGGCAGTGGCAGCGTGAGCACCGCTACGGCAACGCCTCCCGGCCGCGGTTCGAGGCACTCGCCAAGAAGATCTCCGCCCGACCGGCCCTCACCGGGTTCTTCGACGCCTGGGCACACGGCACCACCGTCCCGCAGGACCAGTACCTGTATCCCGGCAGCCTCGGCGCCGTGGCCCCGGGAGCGAACGGGCACCCTCGATGCACCGAGGTGCTTGAGCGTCCGCCCGCCCGAAGCCGGGTCGATCGGCTTCGGGCGGGGCTTCGTCACGGCTGCGAAGGCGTGCTCGCCCTCGACCGTCGCGGTGCGATCACCGACGTCGACGCCGCCGGGGAGGCGGGATTCGTCACCCTCGGCCCCGGCGCAGGGACGTCGGCACGATGCCGGCGCCGTCGATCGTGAACGTGGTGCCCTTGGTGTTGAAGTAGGGCGAGAGCGAGTCCACGAAGGTCACCACGTCGACGCGTTTGACCAACTCGGCTTCGGCGGCCGTCCATTCGTCGCAGCCGGAGAGATCCGGCTTGGCCATCGCGAGACCCACCAGGCGCTGGTACTCGGGGTTGTCGACGGAGCCGAAGTTGATCCCGTCGGGCCCCGGGGGGCCGCTGAAGAAGGGGATGAGCTGGTCGGGCTGGGTGAGCGCGACCGGCGTCCACGAGACGTCCCATTCGCCCGAGGCCAGCACCTCGCCGGTCGTCGCCGAGGTGAGCGGCTTGCGGGTGACCTTCACACCGAACGAGTTCCACTGCGCGACCGCCAGCTCGACGGCGGACACGACCTGGGAGCCCGACGTGGAGGGGAAGGGCAGCACGATCGACAGTTGTTTGCCGTCCTTGCTCCAGCGCCCGCCGGACTTCTCCCAGCCGGCGGCCCGCAGCGCCGCTGCGGCTCGGGCCTTGTCGTGCGGGGGGACGTTCCCGGTGACGGCGTCGGCCTGGCAGGGCGGCAGCATGGTGGTGGCGATCCTGGCCGGCGGCGCCCCCTTGCCGCCGGTGGCCACCGCCCCCACCTGCTTGAGGTCCAGCGCCGCGGTCAGGGCCCAACGCACCTGCGGGTCGGCGGTGACGTGGTTGGCGGCCTCGTTGAACAAGAGCATGCCGAGCGGGTCGCGCTGGATCTGGTACTTCAATCCGGCCGCCGTCAGCCGGACCCGGTCGGCGCCGTTGACCGGGGCGATGTCGATCTGCTTGGCCAGGAGCAGATTGGCCGTGGTGGACTCGTTGGAGACGACCTTGAAGACCAGTCGCTCGGGCAACTCGCCGGCGCCGGCGCCGTCCGGGCCCCAGATGTAGTCGGGTCGTTTGGTGAAGGTGAAGTGGTCGCCCGGTGCCGACTCGGTGAGTCGGTAGGGACCGGTGCCGTCGGTGGCGTGCGTCAGCGAGTCGGGCGAGGCGAGGGCCGAAGGGCAGACCAACGGCAGTCCGGAGGTGCCCCGCAGCAGGAACGGTGTGGGCTCCGGAGTCCTCAGCGTCAGCGTGTTGGTGGCGTCGTCGGCGGTGGCGACGGTTCCGGGGGTCACCGCCAGGCCGAGCAGGGGTGAGGTGTTCTTCGGGTCGGTGACGTAGTTGTACTGGGCCGCGACGGCGGACGCGGTGAGCGGTCGGCCGTCACCGCACGTCACGTCGCGCCTGAGCGTGAAGGTCGCCGAGACGGCGTCGGTCGTCCACTTCTCGGCCACGCCGGAGACGATCCGCCCGTCGGGCTCGACGTTCACCAGGGAATCGTAGGAGAACCGGTTGAGCAACGACGTGATTCTCGTCAGCGAGGTGAGCGGGGACAGGTTGCCGGGGTCGGCGGTGATGCCGATGGTGATCGTGTCGCGACCGCCCGCGCCGCCGGAGCCGGTTCCGCCGCAGCCGACGGCAAGCAGGCCCAGCGCGACCGTGGTCGCGGCCGCGCGTACGCCGCGTCTCATCGGGCACCGCCGCCGGGACGGTTCACGAGACCCTGGTCGGCGACCTTCGCCGCCCCCGAGCCGGTCCCCACGCCGGCCGCCCGGGAGAGGGCGCGCCTGGTCTGCGGGATCCCGGCCCGGTCACCACTGCCCAGGAAGGCGAGCCACGCCTGCCTCCCGCCCTCCGGTTCGGCGCCGATCGGTGTACGGGCGTCCGGACCCACCATCCGGACGGTGGACCCGACCGCATCGGATCGTCCCATGCTGGATACCTCCTCGGAGAACGGCTCGGTGCCGCAGAGGACGCTCACGGTAGGCAGCGTCCGAACACCTCGGCTCGTCCTGCCGGACAAAGAACGGTCGCCGAATCCGTCCGAATCGCCGACGGCAGCGGCATCGTTTCAGGCCATCCTCGTTCTCCGGACGTCGATCCGCGCACCGCCCGGCGCCGACCGGCTCGAAGCCACCGGCTCCGACCGGCTCGAAGCCGAGATGCGGCCATCCGGCTCATGCCGAGGGCGACAGCTTCGTCTCGACGAACGTCCGCAGCCCCGCCTGATCGAGCTTTCCCTTGTCGGAACGCAGGATCAGCGTCGGATGGGTCGCCTGCTTCGGGTTCCGCAGGGTCACGATGGCGACCGGTTCGTTCCAGTACGTCACCGAATTCGTCGCCTCGAAGTAGCGCTGGGTGAACAGGATGGCGTCGCCGAGCGGCGTACGGATCGTCTCCGTCACAGCGCCGGGCGGAACGTCCGCGGCGGTGCGGTACATGCCGTGCCGGCCATTGCCCGGCGCCTGGGTCTGCGCCTTGCACCGCGTCGAGTTGGACTCGATCGTGACATCGCCCAGCCGCACCACGACCTGTGCGCACCCCTCGGTCGCGGGCGCGGTCGTCGGCTGTACCGGACTCGAGGCCCGGATCCGGAACCCCACCGCCTCGGTGTTCACCTCGGTCTCCCGCTCGACCGGCGGCGCGGTCGCGGACTGCGACCGGGTGGGCTCGGGGGTCGGCAACGACACCGGATCCTTCCCCGAGCTCCCGCAACCGGCCAGGCCCAGCACCGCCAGCCCCGTCGTCAACGCCGCCGCGGTCCTCCGTCGTGCCGTCACCGTGCCACTCCCTCGTTCGTTGCGTCCGTGCAGGTTCGCAGAACTGACGCAACCGGGACCCGACGGGTTCCCTGCCGCCGGTCCCGACAGGTCGGCGGGTCGGCGGGCCGGAACGGGCGGCGGGCCGGGCGGGTCAGACTCCCTGGCCGGCGCTTCGCCCCGCCCGCCTGTGGGAGGAGCCACCGCCCTGATCGACGCCGAGCGCGAGCGAGGGCAGCACGACCCGCGTCCAGTCCGAACTGCCGCCGTTGACCGGTTCCGTGTCGCCGGAGCGCAGCGGCGCCGCCTGCTTGGACGCGCCGAAGCCCTTGGCCGCCAGGTGCGTCAGTCGGCCCGGCGCCGAGAGATCACCGTCCCGGATGTGGTCGTGGGTGCGCCAAAAGGCTTCCCGAAGCCCCGCGTTGTAGGCGGCGACGCTTCGTCGTTCGTCGCCCGCCCGATCGTCCTCCCGGTAGCCGGCGTTATCCCGGTTCAGCTTGTCCAGCGCTGCCGCGCGGGAGGCCTTGGTCGCCTCCCGCCACGCTCGATGCAGATCCGGATCGGTGCGTGCCTGGGACAGATGGCGCGGCCCGGTGCTGCCGACCGTCATCTGGGCCAACTCGTACGCCCGCATCGGCGTCATCCCGGCGACGACGAACGGCACCCGGAGCGAAACCGGCGGAACGGTGACCTCCGGCGCCATTTTCGCCGTTCTCGGATCGCCGGGCTCGCGGGCCACGTGTCCGGCGGCCGTGAAGTGCGCGCCCAGTTGCGCTCGGAGATCGGCTGCCGAGTCGAAGGCGCGCGTTTGGCTGTGCGCGGCGATGACATTGATGCGGGGGTCCTGGTGTCCCCCGCCGTTCTCCTTCGCCGCGATGATGTCGTCGGCCGCGCGGCCGGAGCCTCGGTAGGCCAGCAGGATCGCGTCCTGGACGGGCCTGCCGTTCTCGGTCATGTCGTGGACGCGATGCGTCGCGTCCTGGATGGTGATCCCGCCGCCGTTGATCAGCACGGTCGCCGATCCCTGTCCCTGGGACAGGATCCGACCGGCCTGGGCGAGCGCCCAGGACTCGTCACCGAAATCCTGGCCCGGCACCACGAGGATCAGGTCCTGGTCGGGTTGCAGCGGTGCCTTCTTGTTCGGATCGTAGAGCGATCCCGGAGGGGCCACCGTGCCCTCGGCCACGACGCCGATCAGCGGGGCGTCGGCCATCGCCAGTCGCCCCTCGGCGAACAACCGGCGCTTGGCCTCGCCGAGTTCCTTGAGGCAGCCGGAATCGGTGCCCCCGAACATCACGGCGGCCGAGAACCTCGCGGCGTTCAGCAGGATTTCCTCGTACATCGCCTTGTCCGCGGCCGTCGCCGCACCGGCTCCCGCCGCGCCACCGATGACGGTGATCACCGGCATCGAATCGGCCACCACGTCGTGCAGCGCGACACTCAGGTCGGCGTAGGACTCGACCCTGCGGACCGGGAACCATCGATGGTTTCCCCAGCGGTCGGTGGGCGCGGTGAGCAACTCGGGGTCATCGGACGCCGGCGACGCGGTGGGCTGCACAGTGCTCCTTCGCTCCCGTGTGCCCCCCGCCCGCAATCACGGTGCGGCGGGGGGCAGTTCGGGGATCAGTATGCCCGCGCCACGATCGCGATGTTGCCCGGTTGCTCATCGCTCGCGGGAACCGACCCGTCCTCGGCGATCAGGCAGCGCACGGACACGCCCTGTTCGGCGAGCCGCGCCTCGCCCTCCGGGCCGAGCGTGGCCCAGGGGATGCGCGCCCAACCGGTGCCCGCGGCCGCCGCGGCGTCCTCGATCGTGGTCACCTCGACGGTGCGGTCCCGGCGGCGTTCGCGGGACTGCGCCAGCAGCAACGCCTGGTCGTCCGCGAGCGCCCGGGGCACGAGCGCGGACAGTGCCTCGATCGCCACCGGCTCCTTGCCTCCCACGTGGCGCCGGACCAGCACGGCGGTGCCGTTGTCCAGATCGCGCGGCCCGACCTCGATCCGTACCGGCACACCCTTGAGTTCCCAGTCCACCGCACGGCGACCGAAGGGTGTGTCCGTACGGTCGTCCACCCGCACCCGGACACCGGCCGCCGTCAACCGCTCACCGATCTCGCGGACCTTCGCCACCACCGCGTCGTCGGCCTTGATCGCCACCACCACCGCCTGGATCGGCGCCAGGATCGGCGGGACCCGCAGACCGTCGTCGTCACCGTGCATCATCACCAGGGCGCCGACCATGCGCGTGGTGGAGCCCCAGGAGGTCTGCCAGACGTACTCCTGGCGACCGTCCTTGGACAGGTACCGGATGTCGAACGCCTTGGCGAAGTTCTGTCCGAGTTCGTGACTGGTGCCCAGTTGCAGCGCCTTGCCGTCGCCCATCATGCCCTCCAGGGTGAGCGTGTTGATCGCTCCGGCGAACCGTTCCCTGACCGTCTTGCGTCCCGGCACGACGTCCATGGCGAGCACGTTCTCCATGAACTCGGCGTACACGTCGCGGTGGATGAGCGCGGCGTAGTCCCGGGCCTCCTCATACGTGGCGTGCGCGGTGTGGCCCTCCTGCCACAGGAACTCCGTCGTGCGCAGGAACACCCGCGGGCGCAGCTCCCAACGCACCACGTTCGCCCACTGGTTGATCAGCAGGGGCAGGTCGCGGTAGCTCTGCACCCATTTGGCGAAGTAGTCGTTGATGATCGTCTCGGAGGTGGGGCGAATGACGACGGGCTCGTCCAGTTCCTTGCCGCCGCCGTGCGTGACGACGGCGAGCTCGGGAGCGAAGCCCTCGACGTGCTCGGCCTCCTTCGTCAGGTAGGACTGCGGGATCAGGAGCGGGAAGTACGCGTTCGAGGCGCCCGCCCGCTTGATCCGGGCGTCCATCTCCTGCTGCATCCGCTCCCACAGGCTGTACCCGTACGGTCGAATGACCATGGTGCCGCGCACCGGACCGTTGTCGGCCAACTCGGCCTTGTTGATCAGTTCCTGGTACCAGCGGGGGAAGTCGTCCGACCGCGGGGTGAGCACGGGTGTCTTGGCCATGCCGCGCATGCTAGGACGCGGGCCCACCGGTACGCGAACCGAATATCCCCACCCCGAATCGCCGGGCGAACGGCCGATGTCGGTGCGGCGGCGGCCGCGTCACCCACCCGGCCCTTCGGTACGCTCGGCCCCGGCGACCCTGGACAGGGGTGGCAAGGGGGGCCGGTGGTGCCTTTGGACGACTGGCTACGAGCCGGTGCGACGCCCGACGCGGATGGGCGACCGCGCCGCAGGGTAATGGTCGACCCGGAAAAGGCGGCTGCGACCTTCTGGGGCAGGGCGGACTGGGTCAGTCTGGAGGTCACCCGGGCCGTGGGCCCCGTGGACGCGATCGTCGCCGCGGCTCCGCGTCCGGCCGTGCGCGAACTGCACACCGACTCGACAAGCGGAACGGGTTGCCCGCCCACCAGGTTTCTTCCCCGCTCCGGCCGTTCGCGCGGCCCGCGCCGGTGCGGTCGGTGGGGCCCGAGCCGCCGGGGCCGGCAGCCGGGGGCCGGTCCGGGCGGCCCCGGCCGCCAGGGCCGTGACGAGCGCCGCCGGCCCGGTGACGGCGAAGGGGCTGACCCCCTTGCGCCAGGCAGGTCCGCGGGCCGGCTCACCGTCGATCCGGGGTCTCGCGCACGGTTCCGAAGCCGGCCGGGGCAGATCCGGTTCCACGCCTTCGGATCGTACGCCGGACCGGGAAATAAGGCCCGTCTCGTTGACTCGTCGCTGACCACGACCCGGCGGAAGCCCGCCGTCCCGGTGGCTTCGTCGCGGCGCTCGGAGCACGCGGGGCGGTGGTGCCGCTCGGCAGCCTGCCGACCGGATGTGGTGGTGGCGGAAATAAACACCGTTCCCGAAGCGGCGGTTCGCACTGCTCGTCCGGCGGCTCCTCGTCGAACGGCTCCAGTGCCAACGCCGCGTGCCGCGAGTGCGGCCGGATCACCGCGATCTGATCACCGCGCCGCGCCGATCACGGACACCGGATCCGCGAACGCCGTGCCGCGCACCGACACCGGCGGCGACGACGGCGACGGCCCGGTCGATCCCGGCGCCGGTCATCGCGGGACACCCCGGCGCGGCCACGATGGGCGCGGCGCCGGGGTGTCGGTTGGGATCCGTCAGGGCTGGTACTGGTACGCGCCCGCGGTCGCGCCGGTGGCCGGGACCGGCTTGCCGTCGAGGTCCACCGAGTAGCCGGCCGGCTCCCCGCGCCCGATCGCCGGGCTGCCCGCGAGCGGGTGCAGGTCGGTGCCGCCGGTGAAGCGCGGGTCGGCGATCACCGAGCGGGCGCCGAGGGTGAATCGGTGTTGCGCGCCCTTGTAGACCCCGGTGTTCTCGTCCGCGCCCGCGCCGTCCTCGTACCCGGTCTGACCGCCGACCGAGATCACGTTGTTGCGCAGCTTGAGGATGTTCGAGGCGCAGCCGTCGTGGCACACCCACCCCTGCGCCTTGGCGCCGGGCAGGTTCACCGAGTTGTTGACGGCGACGGTGTCACGATTGGGGCCGAGCCCGCTCCCGGGGCCTCGGACCACCAGGAACGTGGCGTATTCGTGGGTGGAGGTGACGACGTTGTACGCGAAGACGTTGCCGTCGGCGGTCTTGCCCGTGTCGTGGCCCAGTTCCGAGAAGGTCTCGTTGTCGTGGGTGATGTTGTACTCGATCCGGTTGCGGTCCCCGTCGTAGATCTCGACGGCGGCCCCGTCCTGGCCGTAGTCGTAACTGGCCGCGTAGCTGCCGGTGATGGTGTTGTGCGAGACGACGTTGTCGTCGCCGTTGAGCAGCACGCCGAAGGCGCCGGAGTCGTTGTCGCCGCCGGGATCGTTGACGCTCATCTTGTTGTTGTCGACCAATTGGCTGCGGGTCACGGTGTTGTGGTGGCCGGTGTCCGCGATCGAGACGCCGACCACGTTGGCGTCGGCGCGGATCCCGGTCACCGTGTTGTGGTGGCCCTCGATCTCGACGCCGGCCCAGTCGCACCCGGTCAGCCGCAGGTCGCGCACGGTCCAGTAGGCGCCGGTGATCGCCACACAGCTGCCGCCGCCGCGCACGACGGGCGAGGCGCCGGTGCCGTACGCGCCGACCGTGATCGCCGCGGTCGCGGTGCCGCTGCGGGACAGTTTCAGGGTGCCGGTCCAGGACTGGCCACGCTTGAAGGCGACGGTGTCGCCCGCGCGAAGGGTGGCGGCCCCGACCTTGTCGAGCGTGCGCCAGGCGGTCGCGGGGGTGGTGCCCGCTCGGCTGTCGGCTCCGTTCGTGGCGTCCACGTAGTAGGTCGTCCCGGCGGTGGTGCCCAGGGGTGCGGCCGACGCCGGGGTCAGGGGTGTCGCGACGGAGATGGCGACGAGCGCCGCCGACAGGTACATGGTTCGCCGGTGGCGGGGGGTGATGGTCACGCGTTGCCTCCTGGGTCGAGCGCCCACGGCCGGCGGTCGGTGTGATCGCCCCCGCACAGCGGCGTCGGGCGGCCTCCCCGCCGGCGCCCGGGGCGCGCGCGGATCACCTGGATCGGGCGCAAATGCCTTACCAGGCAAGCGAGTTGTCCCAGGCGCAGAAGCTACGTGATGCCCCGCCGCGCGTCCAACCGCCCACCGCCCCCTCGCGTTATCGGGACAGCGGCACTCCTGCGGCCCCGCCCCCCGAAACCCCACGCCACCCCCTCCCCCGGGGCGCCCACGCCCCGCCCCGCGGCATTCGCCGACGACGCGCATTCCGGATAGCCGCCCGCGCCCGCCCCGCGAGGCGCCGCGATCGGCCGGTCCGATGCCGATCAACCGATCCGGGGCTTCGGCGCGCGTTGACCGAGTTGATGCCGCTCGACGAGCCCCGCCGCGCCGAGTTCCCGGTCCGCCTGGCGTTCACCGGCCAGGCCGCGCACGACCCGCGCCCTGCCGCCGTACAACGCGAAACCGCCGCCGCCGTCCGCGCGCGTCGCCCGGGCGATCCGCGACGGCACCGAGGGCGGCGAGGTGGCGGTCGACGTGGACGCCGGCGAACAGACGCTGCGCATCGTCGCGTTCGCCGAAGGGCCGGCCATGCACACGCACATCGACCCCGAAGGCGCACCCCTCTCGTGGGTCCTGGCCGCGCTGGACGAGCAACTCGGCCGGGTGTTCACCGGAACCTGCCGACGCGGGAGACGCGGCGGGTGACCCGGCTGCCCCGGCACCGGCCCCCCAGGGCCGGACTAGCGTGATGGGCATGGCGAACCAAGGAGCAGCACAACCAACCGGCATCCGTTGTTCGAACTGCGGTGGATCCGAAGCCCGTTCGGTGGAGCGGGCAATGGTGGCCAAGGGGGCCTCGCGGAAGAATCTCCACGATCGGCCGGCGAAGGGGCCGAACACCTCCGGCGACGGTTGCCTGCATTTCGCCGAGGGCATGGTCATGGTCGCCATGGCGATCGGCTTCGCGTACACGGGCGTGGCCAACGACAAGCCCCCGTACACGATCGGCGGCGCGGTGGTGGTGGCGGTGCTGCTGTTCGTCGGGACCATCGCGGTGGTCCGCACCGATCGGTACGACAAGCACTCCGAGTCGGCCGGCGAGGCGCGGGCCGACCTGATGTGGAAGCCGGCGCACTACTGCCCCGCGTGCGAAGCGGTGTTCTGCCCCGGCGACACACCGTGGCGGGGCGTCCTTGCGCCGGAACAGTTCAAGAGGCTGGTCTGGCGCAGCGCCGGCTACGAGCACCTGCTGCCCGCCGGCGACAAGGCGAAGACCGCCGAGATCCCCGAAGGCACCATATCCACGGCATAGCCCTCGAATAGGGTTGCGCGGCATGATCGACTACGAAGGATTCGCCGAACGCCTGTCCGCCCCTTGGCCGCGGCGCCGCACCCTGGTTTCCGATCTGCTCCGCGAGTTCGGCCACGTCGAGGCGCTGACCGATCCCTGGCAACCCGAACCACCGATATCGGACGACGTTCCGGAAGCCCTCGCCGAATGGCTCGGCTCGGTCCGCAACTCCTATCTCCTCGACCGCGGACTGTACGAGACGTACCTGGACTGGCCGACGCGGCGGCTCGGGGAACACTCGATCTTCATGACGGAGTACGAGGGTTGTTGCGCGTGGGCCTTCCGGGCGGCCGACGCGCACCTGCCGGATCCGCCCGTGTGGGTGGGCCCCGGGGAGGAGTGGGAGGAGTGGGAGGAGTCCGAAGAGCAGGGCGAGGAGCGGGAGGAGTCCGAGGAACAGGGCCACGAGTGGGCGATGTCGAGTCGGTCGATGACCGAGTGGCTCGTGCAGATGGCCCTCGTGCGCGTCCTGCCGCGGTACGCGTTCACCGGTGACGTGGCCGCGTACGGGACGACGGAGGATCGGGGCCGGCACATCCGGGCGACGTTGCCCGCGCTCGGCCCGTTGCCGTGGGACGAGGTGGGGAACACGTTCCACTTCTTCGGCGCTCGGGACGCCGTCGTCGTCTGGCTCTCCCGGCACGACTCGTGGGAGTGCGCCGACCTGAGCATCCTGGGTCGCACCGAAGAGTCCGTACACGAGACCGCTGCACGCCTGTCCCTCGAACTCGACAACGGGGTCGCGGCTCCCACGCCGCCACGCCCCTGACCCGCCCCGCGAACCGAACCCGAACCCCCCTGAATCCGACATCTCGGGTCACCCTCGGGCCCGCATCCACTTCGGGACCAGGGAGATGACCGTCCGCGACCCGGACGGGCGCGCGTGGAGCCTCCAGGCCCCGGCACGGCGATGAGCACGCGAGACCGAGCGGACCACGGAAAGGGCGTGCGCCATGACCGACGGAGGCACCGATGCCGACTCCACCTCGCCGCTACGGCGAACAACCAGGCCCGGTCGTCCACTCGGCCGCCCGACCTCCCCGGACCGGCAAGCCACCCGGACAAGGTCGTGTCCATGGACGACTTCCGCACCCGCGTCCTGGCCGTGCGGCGCTGATCGCGACACCGCCCCGGCCGAAGTGGGAGACGATCGGGCGCCTTCGGCGCTCCCCGTAATGCGGTCGTGCACTCAGCGTGCGGCCGAAATTGCGCGCCGACGGGCGTTACCGAGAATTCACCGACCCGCGTGTATATTTCTTTCGACATCGTTCTACGCTGGCGCGGCCGATCAAGTCGATCGCACTCGGAACGATCCGGAGCGTAACCCAGCGTGGGCAGTATCGATCATTTCTCCAACGGATTGCTCACACCGGCGGTCGCCTATCTGATGTCCTGCATCGGGTCGGCACTCGGGCTTTTGTGTGCGATCCGCGCCCGAGCGGTCACCGGCGCCCCGCGCGTTCGCTGGTTCGCCCTGGCGTCCGTTTCCATCGGCGGTACCGGGATCTGGGGCATGCATTTCGTGGGAATGCTCGGATTCGCGGTCACCGACACACCCATTCGGTACGACGCGACCCGCACCGTCGTCAGTCTCCTGCTGGCGATCGCGGTGGTCGGCGTCGGGATGGCCATCATCGGCAGGCGCGGGTCCCAGACGACCGGCCTGGTCGTCGGCGGGATCGTCACCGGCTCCGGCGTCGCGATCATGCACTACGTCGGGATGTCCGCGATGAGCATCAACGACGACATCGGCTACGACACCTTCCGAGTGGCGCTGTCGGTGCTGATCGCCCTGGTCGCCTCGACCGCCGCGTTGTGGGCCGCGCTCAACGTCAAGGGAGCCGTGGCCGTCACGGGCGCGTCGCTGATCATGGGCATCGCGGTGAGCGGCATGCACTACACCGGCATGTCGGCGATGTCCCTGGAGTCGAATACGCACACGTCGGCCCTCCACGGCGTGGAGGCATCCCAGTTCCTGGCTCCCCTCGTGGTCGGGGTGAGCCTGTTCACCGTGATCACCTTGTTCATCGTCGCGTTGTCCTCCTCGACCGGCGAACTGCGCGAGGAGGCCGAACTCGGCGCCCGCCTGGAACGCCTCGCACAGCGCCGGACGGACGGCGTCGCCTTCACCGACCCGGCCCGCGGCGGGCCGCAGCAACCCGGCGAACCCAGGCGCGCCGAGCCCGACTACTTCCGGGCTCCCTGACCCGGACGCGGGTGAATCGAGTCGCGGGTCCCGCCCCGGAGCGCCCTCGAGCCTCCGGGGCGGTCGCGTTTTCGACGCCTCGGGAAATCGGCGCCGGTGATCGACCGAATCCTCCGAGTCACCAAAGAACGATGTAGTCGGAAGTGGTCAGCGACTACCACGCGGTCTTCACTCACCGCGCGTGGACGAAGTCACGCGCGCCGAAAAGAGCCGGCGTGTGCAATTCCGATACGGCGAATCGTTCTCGCGAAGTTCGACCGACCGCAATTCGACGAACACCGACGCACACCGACGAACTCCGCCGAACGCCGCATCGCCGGAAAGCAATTGATCAGGTCGCGCGGATGTCGACGGTCCGGCCGTCCGGGTCGGAGAGCAGATGATGGCCGGGGGCGAGCGCAGGCGTCGCGGCGGCACCGGTGACGGCGAGACCCAGCCGAAGGGCGCCGGTCTCGCGGCCGGGACGGGCCGGGTAGATCTCGAAGACCGTGCCGTCCGCGAGAGTCGCCGCGTAGTGGCGAGGACCCCCGCCGTGCTGCTCCGCGACGAAACGCAGGCCGAGATCGGTGTAGAAGCTTCGGCACTCGTCGATTCGGTTCGAGTAGAGCACCAGCAGTGTCGCGCGGATGTTGTCCGGGTCGCTCATGGGACTCCTGGCCGGGCGGGGCGGGTTGGGGTACAACGCGGCAACGACTGTACGGGTCGGGCGAGTACCACCACGGGCCCGGCCCGTCCGGCCTGCGCCCACCCTGCCCTGCGCGGCACCTGCCGCGCAGGTGCCCGGCCGGTCGGCGGATCGACCGGCGAGCAACTCCCTTTGGAGGTAAAGGGTTTCCTCCGACATTAATGGTCTAGTCCAATTTTGGTCCAGACCATTGACTTCTGCGAGCGCCGGGCTGTCTCATACCCCATGCCGCCTTGCCACGCGAATCGGCGGTACGTCCCCCGCATACAGACTGGACGCACATGCGACTCTTACGCACATTCCGCGCGGCGGTAGCCGCGACCGTCACCGCCGCCGCGGCGGTGAGCCTGACCGTGCTCGGAGGTGGGCCCGCCCAGGCCGCAACCCCCCTGCCGGCCCACGTCTTCGCCCCCTACTTCGAGGCGTGGACCGGTGAGAGTCCCGCCGCGCTGGCCGCCCAGTCCGGTGCCAAGCACCTGACCATGGCGTTCCTCCAGACCGCGACCGCGGGATCCTGCACCCCGTACTGGAACGGCGACACCGGCATGCCGATCGCCTCCTCGACATTCGGCGCCGACATCAGGACCATTCAGGCCAACGGCGGGGACGTCATCCCCTCGTTCGGCGGCTACACGGCCGACACCACCGGCACCGAGATCGCCGACAGTTGTAGCGACGTCAACCAGATCGCCGCCGCGTACCAGAAGGTCATCACGACCTACGACGTCACCCGGCTCGACATGGACATCGAGATCGACGCGCTCGACAACACGGCGGGCATCGACCGGCGGAACAAGGCCATCAAGCAAGTCCAGGACTGGGCCGCGGCCAACGGGCGCAAGATCGAGATCTCCTACACGCTGCCCACCACCACCCGCGGCCTGGCGGCCAACGGCGTGGCCCTGCTCAGGAACGCCGTCGCCAACGGCACCAAGGTGGACGTCGTCAACCTCATGACGTTCGACTACTACGACAACGCCACGCACAACATGGCCAACGACACCGAGACCGCGGCACAGGGCCTGTACAACACGCTCGCGCAGCTCTACCCGACCAAGACCCCCGCCCAGTTGTGGGGCATGATCGGCGTCACCGAAATGATCGGCGTCGACGACTTCGGGCCTGCCGAGACGTTCACCCTCGCCAACGCTCGACAGGTCTACAGCTGGGCCGTCGCCAAGGGCATCAACACCCTCTCGTTCTGGGCCCTCCAGCGCGACAACGGCAACTGCCCCAACCAGCCGGCGGCGGACAACTGCTCCGGCATCGCCCAGAACACCTGGGACTTCAGCCACATCTTCGAGCCCTTCACCAGCGGCACCACGAACCCGACCAACGACTTCTCGGTGAAGGCGACCCCCGCGTCCGGGACCGTCGTCGCCGGGGCCTCGACCACCTCCACGATCGCGACCGCGGTGACGGCCGGCGCCTCCCAGACGGTGAACCTCACCGTCAACGGCGCCCCGGCCGGTGTCACCGCCTCGCTCAACCCCACCTCGGTGATGGTGGGCAACTCCTCGACGCTCAACGTGGCCACCACCTCGGCGGCGGTGTCGGGTACGTACACCCTGACCGTCACCGCGACCGGCACCTCCGGCAGCCACACGACGACCTACACCGTGACCGTCACCGGCGGGAACGGCCACCAGTGCACGGCGGCCCCATGGGCGTCGGGCACGATCTACACCGGTGGGCAGCAGGTCTCACACCAGGGTCACACCTGGAAGGCCAAGTGGTGGACGACGGGCGAGACGCCCGGCACCACCGGCCAGTGGGGCGTCTGGCAGGACCTCGGGGCCTGCTGAACCGGGCCGCCACGGGCATCCGAGGGGCGCACCCGCGACAGGCGCCCGGGACGGCGGCCCCAGACGCGGCCCGAGCCGAACACGGTGACGCCCGGCGGGACTTCCCGCCGGGCGTCACCCGGCGCCACCGCGACCCGAAGCCGTCGTACGCTCGCCGACGCGCCGGTCCCCAACCGCGCGTCGCCACCGAGCGACCGGCGGGTCGTAATCCCGCGAAAACCCGATGCGGCGCGCCTTTGGTCGCCATGATGAGCATTCATGGGACACCGTGGGGGACGCGCGGCCGGGTGGGTTTGGGGGATCGTGTGCGCGATGGGGGTGCTCTGGCTCGCCGTGTGGGGATCGCATGGCGTCGAGCGCGGTGACGTCGACTGGTTGAGTGCCTCGATCGCCCTGCCCGGACTGGGCGTTGCCATCTGGTCCGCGCGCATGTCACGGACCGCGCTGCGGCTCCAGGTCACCGATACCGCGGTGCAGGCCGCCCGCCTGGCCGACGCGGTCACCCGCGCCGAAACCCCGGAACGGGCAAGGCTGTTGGGCGGCGAACACACGCCCATCGACCTCCGCTTCGTCCTTCGCCCCGCCCCCGCGCACAACGCCGACGGCGCGGATCCCGACGGGCGGCTGGCCACCGTGGTCGACTACTACCGCCGACTTCGCCCGCGCCGCCTGGTGATTACCGGGGCACCCGGATCCGGCAAGACGGTCCTGGCCCTGGAACTCCTGCTCGCCCTCCTGGAGAACCGCGACCCCAAGGACCCGGTCCCCGTCCGGATGTCCCTGGCCTCGTGGAGCCGACTCCCCGACACCTCAGCGGGAGTCGGTGCGGCGGCAGGCGGTGCGGCGATCGAGGAGTGGGTGCGCGATCACCTCGAACGCGTGTACCGGCTCACCCCCGCCACCGCGCGGGCGTTGGTCGAGGCGGGCATGATCCTGCCCGTCCTGGACGGGCTGGACGAGATGGACAGCACCGACACCGAACCCCGCGGCACACCCGGCCCGGGTCCCGGCGGGAGCGCGCGCGGGGGGCCGCGAGCGCGGCGCGCCCTGGAGATCCTGAACGCGTACGCACTCGGCCGGGCCCGGGCCAAAATCGTGCTCACCTGCCGCAGCGGCCCCTACGAGGCGCTGGAGACCTGGACCAAGGACGCCGCCCGCGTCGAGATCACACCCGTCACCCCCATCCAGGGCCGCGAGTTCATCCTCGCCCGGGTCGAGGACCCCCGGCGGTGGCGCGAGGTGATCCACGCCCTCGACACCGCGCCGTCCGGCTCCCTCGCCCGCGGGCTGTCCACCCCGTGGCGACTGACGATGGCGGTCACCGTCCACGAACAACGCGACCCCGGCAGCGCGGCCTACCGCCACCAACCACGAAACCTCCTGTCACCGGCTCTGGCCCGGGACGAGGACATGCGCGACCACCTCAACGGGTTCTACCTCCGCGCCACCGCAGACCACCCCGGCGACGACGGCGACACGGCGTATTCCCCCGACCGGGTCCACATCTGGCTCGCCGTCCTGGCCCGCCACCTCGCCGCCAACAGCGCCACCCCCCGGATGCTGAACGGCAGGACACTGTCGGGGACCGATCTGGTTCCGCACGAACTGTGGCCGCTGGCGGGACTTCGACGCGCCCGGCTGATCCACACCGTCCTGGTGGTGTGCGTGGGCCTGGTGGCGGCGGCGGTGATGGCTCGTGAATCCAGCCCCCTGCTGTACGAATCCTCCTGGATCGCCAACTCAGTCGCCGTCCTCTTCGGAGCGTCGGTCTCCGGCATGCTCGGCCTGCGCTGGGGCGCGGCCTGGCCCGGGCCCACGCACCTGGTACCGGGGCGGCTGACCACCCGCGAGGGCCGCCGCGAACTCCTGACCCTGCTCGCCCTCGGCGCCGCCGGCGTCCTCGCCGTGATGATCATCGGCGCCCTGGACCGGGATTTCGACACCGATCCCTCCGTCGTGCTCACGCTCGCGTGGCCGCTCACGCTCGGCGTCGCGAGCCTGATCGTGCGCGGGCGCGATGACGACGGTCGGGCCGCCGTCGCAGACCCCCGCGATCTCGTGCGCGACGAACTCGCGGGCACGCTCGTGGCGGGCCTCGCAGTCGGAGCGACGGTCGGGCTCGCCCTGGGATTCGCGGAAGGACTCGGCTCCGGCCTCGGCGACGGGATCCGGTTCGGGTCGGCGCTGGGACTGGTGGCCTTCCTCGCGATCATGCTCATGGCCACCGCCGCCACGCAGCGATACGCGCTGTTCCTGCTGTGCGTCCGCACCGGCCCCCGCGCCCTGCCCTGGCGCCTGGGCCGATTCCTGCACTGGGCCACCACCGCCGGACTCCTGCGCACCGCCGGCACCGCCTACCAATTCCGCCACCGCGAACTCCAGGACTGGCTCGCCCGCAACCCCGTCCCCCACCCATAGCCAAAGCACCCGATCCGACCCGTGCGACCCGTCGCAACGTGCCGATTCCGCCGCCGGCGGCTTCGCCGCTGTGGCCGGTCCCGGTCCCGGTCCCGGGCACCGGCGCCGATGCTGAGCACAGCCTGGGCCTGTTACTCATATTATCGTTCTTTGACCAGTGCCTGGTGATGCGGGCCGACGGTCGAGACGGCGAGCCTCCCCGCGAGATCGTGCGCGTCGCGTGCAAGGATCCGGGACGGCTGTCCCCCTTCCTCCCAAGCCGAGTTGCATCGTTGACGGCTCCCGGCCACCGCGCTGGACCACGGCCCCACCCGGGCCACTTCCCGCCACCCACCTTGACGTTGACCCTCGGCGTCGTCACCGGCGATCCGAACGGCGTCGTCGTCACGGATCGCGGCGTGCGGCACGCCCTCTTGCCGGAGCACCCGACGCTCGTCGAGTTCGGAACGAACCTGGGTGTGTATCCGGCCCATCCGGCACCGCCCGGCACCGCCCGGCACGATGCTCGCGCCCGAGAGCTACCGAGAGGCGATGTCGAACCGGTGGATGCACGTGGTCGCCGCGTTCGGTACCCGAGCCTCGCTACGCCGGCCGTGCGGCCGCGACACCCCGAGGCACACCGGCCCTCGTGGCACGGACGGCGCGTGGCGGCTGCCGCCTCCGGCCGGGCCCTGCCCCTGCCGGAGGAGTCGACTCTCCAACGTGCCCGCACGACAACGGTCAGGAGCGTTTGACGGCCACTCCGGCGTACATGGCGATGTCCTCGTCGCGTACAGGTGGGGCGTCCGGGTCGGGGCGCCAGTGGTGCACCAGGGTGACGCCGGGGTCGAGGAGGTCGTAGCCGTCGAAGAAGGCGAGGGTTTCCGCCTTGTCCCGGACCTGGAGGGGGATGCCCCGCGCGTTGTACTCGCGTTCGACGCCGCCGACGCCCACCGGGTCGGTGTCGCCGGTGAACACCGTGAGAGCCAGGAAGCTGCCCGGCACCAGTTCGTCCATGAGCCGCCGCACGAGTCCTCGCGGGTCGTCCTCGTCGAGGACGAAGTGCACTATCGCGATCAGGGACAGGGCCACCGGCTTCGTCAGGTCCAGCACCTCGCGCAGTTGCGGGGCGCCGATGATCGAGTCGACGTCGCGCAGATCGGCGTCGACGTAGCAGGTCCTGCCCTGCACGGTGCTCGACATCAGGGCCCGCGCGTGGGTCAGCACGATCGGGTCGTTGTCGACGTACGCGACCCGCGCCTCGGGAGCGATGCCCTGCGCGATCTCGTGCACGTTCGGCGACGTGGGGATGCCCGTGCCGATGTCCAGGAACTGGCGGACCCCGTACTCCTCGGTGAGCCGCCGCACCGCGCGCTGCATGAACGTACGGGTGGTGCGCATCGAGATCGGCAGCGCCGGCCACGCCTGCACCGACGCCTTGGCGGCGACCCGGTCCGCCTCGAAGTTGGTCTTGCCGCCGATGAGGTAGTCGTAGACCCGGGCCGAATGCGGGACGTCCAGCCGTAAATCGACCACCGGCCACTCGTCGTCCTGCGGTTCCTGGGACATCCACTCCGCGTCCGACATTCCTCGCCTCTTTCGTCCGTCTTCGGGCCGACCTCGGGACCGGCCCCAACTGCCCCCCAGGCAAGCCCTGTTGTGCATGCTAACGGCGCCTCCGCAGCCCCGACGCGGGGCTCCCCTCGGCACGCGGAGCACACACATACGTACCGGGTCGATTAAGGATTGGGCCTCGACGGGGGAGGTGCGGAAGCCGCACGGGCCGTCGCGAAGACTTCGGGAAGAGTGCCGGCGACCCGCCCGGCAGCGGAACCGCACCCGACCGGCCCGTCAACCGCCGGCCCGCCCCCGCCACCGGAGGCCGCATCGACGACACCTGGCCCGACCCCACGCGCTGCCCGGGCGACCGACAGGTCCGCAGGTCCGCAGGTCCGATGTCCGCACGTCCGAATGTGACAGTTGCCCGTCATTGCGGTCATCGGTCGTCCCCGTGAGGATGGGGTCATGCCCCTCACACACCGTGTCGTCATCGCGGTCTTCCCCGATGTCGATCTCCTCGACGTCACCGGACCGGCCGAGGTCTTCGCGCTGGCCAACGAGGAGACCGAGAGCGGCGATCACTACCGGGTCCGCCTCGCCGGGCCGGCCGCCGGCCCGGTGCGGACGTCGGCGGGTGTGCGGCTGCTGGCCGATCTGGCCTTCGACGAGGTCGGTGAGGACGTGGACACCCTGCTGGTGCCCGGTGCGGTCGACGTGACCGCCGACGGCCCCGTGGCCCGGATCGACCCCGATGTCGTGGCCTGGGTGAAGGAGACCGCCCCGCATGCCCTGCGGGTGGCGTCGGTGTGCGTGGGCGCGCATGTGTTGGCGGCGGCCGGATTGCTGGACGGGAGGACGGCGACCACACACTGGTCGACCGCCGCACAGCTCGCCGCCGACCATCCGGCGGTCGTGGTGGATCCGGATCCGATCTTCGTACGCGACGACTGCGGCCGATTGTGGACGGGCGCCGGGATCAGCGCCTGTCTGGACCTCGCGCTCGCCCTGGTGACGGAGGACCTGGGCGAGGAGGTCGCGCTGGCGGTGGCACGGCAGTTGGTGATGTACCTCAAGCGGCAGGGCGGGCAGAGCCAGTTCTCCGTACCGCTCAGCCGGCCCGCCTCCGCCCGCCGGGACATCGACGAGCTGCGGTTGTGGATCGCCGAGCACCTCGACGAGGACCTGTCCGTACAGGTCCTCGCGGACCGGATGTGTCTGAGCGAGCGGCACTTCGCCCGCGTCTTCAGGAAGGAGACCGGCGCCGGCCCCGCCGCTTACGTCGAAGCCGCCCGGATCGAGGTGGCCCGACGCCTGCTGGAGACCACGGACGACCCGCTCGACCGGGTCGCCGCCGCGTCCGGACTCGGCTCGGCGGAGACCCTGCACCGGGCGGTCAAACGGCAACTCGCCACCACCCCCGCCGCCTACCGCCGACGCTTCCGCACCCGGACCTCCTGACGGCCCCAGCGCCCGAAGCGCCCGGCCGCGGGACGACAGGACGACCCGACGGCCGGACCACCGGACCCCCCTCGAACAACCATCCATCCACCCCCGTCCGCCCGGCATGCCGCCAAGGCGGACAACTTCGCCATGCCCGATTCCCCATGAAAGGTCGCTCGATGAGCACGAACCAGCCCTCCACGCAGCAGCCCTCCACGACCCTGCGCGACGTCATCGGTCTGGACAACCGGCCGCCCAACCTGAGCGATTCCATCCTCATCCTGGTCGACTTCCAGAACACCTACCGCACCGGTGTGATGGCCCTGGACGGTGCCGAGGAGGCCCTCGCCGCCGGCGCCCGCCTGCTGGAGCGCGCCCGCGCCGCCGGCACCCCGGTCGTCCACGTCCTCAACGACGGCGGCGAGAACACTCCGTACGACATCCGCGCCCACATCGGCGCCATCAGCGACGAGGTCGCGCCGGCGAACGGCGAGGCGGTCGTGGTCAAGGAGTTCCCCAACTCCTTCCACCTCACCGCGCTGGAGAAGACCCTGACCGACCTGGGCGCCGCGCCGGGCGGCGGCAAGGACCTGGTCATCGCCGGCTTCATGACCCACATGTGCGTGAACTACACCGCCGAGGGCGCCTTCAACCTCGGCTACCGCCCCACCGTCGTCGCCGAGGCCACGGCCACCCGTGCGCTCACCACCCCGGACGGCACGATCCTGCCCGCGGCCGCCCTCCAGACCGCCGCCCTGACCACCATCACCGACCTGTTCGGCACCGTCGTCCCCACCGTCGACACCCTCCCCGCCTGATCCGGCCCACCCCCCGTCGGCCCCGCCCCACGTCGGGGCCGACACCCGGCCGTCCCGGTCGGAGTCGGCGCCAAGGGCCAGCCGGCGAACGGCTCCCGGACAGACCCGGCCGAACACCGGGGCAACGCGGTCGAGTCAGGCAAGCCCGCGTCCGGACGGGTCGCTTTCGACACGTCCGACGCCGGTCGTACGCGCACCGTGACCCGTGTCGGGAAGGCGCGTCGGAGCCGCGCTCGTCGCCTGCGCCTTCGTGTTCGCAGCGGCGCCGAATCCGTGCCTCGTCACGGCAAGGCGGGCGTCGGTACTCGGGTCGGACGTGGCCGAGGAAAGCTGTCTCCCGCGTGGCAGTTGCGGCAGCACCGGCGCCGGATCGAGTGTGTCACGCCGGCGAGGAAGTGCCCGGTCGACACGCTCCACAGTCACCGATTCCGCGTCGCTCCGCGCCACCGCCGGCGATGTGCGGTCCAGTCTCGCGACGGTACCCCGGGCCCGATGCGCCACCTCCGCACCGACCGTCCGCGCCGACAACCGCACCTGTTCCCGCAACGGTGCGGCGGTTGCCGGATCCGACCGTTCGCGCAGTTCGACGGCGGCGGCACGCAGTCCGGGTGCGCCCGCGAGGAGCGTGTCCACATTCGACCCGGGCTGCGCACGGGCGATGGATCGGACCTGCCAACCGGCGGCCTCACCCTGCATCATGAGCGTCATCAGCGCGTCCGGATATGCCTCGTGCTTGGTGCCCGCGGAATACGATCGAAACCCGTGGTTGCGGAACCGATCATTGAGTGCCCAAGACATCTCCGGCGAGATGTGGGCGTCCTGGCTTTGTGCCCCGGCGACCGCAGGCGACATCGCCCGGCCCCTCCCACCCGTCGCCCATCGGCCCTGTGGCGTGTCCAAGCCGACCGGGCCGCGGAGAGAAGAGAACAGCGGGGCTTGCCAGTGCAGCCTGCCGGACTGCTCGCGGTCGCCCGGTCCGATGTTCGGGAGCGCGTATCGGCCCCGCCTCATGGCATCCATCTCCCGGATGTGCCCGAGTTCGTGGAGGATGGCGGGGATCGTGCCCCATCGGGAGATGTCCGGTATATGGGATTCGAATTCCCGCGCCACCCCCGTCAACAGGTTGGCTCGGCCCTCTGGCCCGAAGTAGCCCGATGACCCAACCAACGCCCCGTGCAGATCGGTGAATCGGAAGCGGTAGTCACTCCCATAGTAGAAATCACTGAACTTGAAATCCCCTCCGCCCTGCTCCGTGGCAAATATGACAGCCGGGGGAAATTCCTCACCGTTCGGGCCCAGTTCCCTCATTCCTATGAAGGCGAGCGCCTCGCTGTCCGGATACATCCGGGCCCAGTGAATCGCTGCGATCGCGGTTTCCTTGGCCGTCATCGGGTCGTAGTGCGTGTAGTCGACGCGCACATCGCGCCCCGAGGCGTCCTTGATGCCCACCTGCGTCAGCCGCGCCGACTCGCGCACATCGCCCGCCACTACGACGGCCTCGAACAGGGGATCCCCGGGCGCGATCCCGACCGGCCTGGGCCCCGCGCGTAGCCAATCGACCAAAGAAGGCATGCAGGCATCCTACGATCGAGCGATTGCGACCTGCCCCGCTCCCCGCGCATGCGCAGGCAGCGGTCGACGCGGTCGTGCCGGCTCCACGGCGGCTAGCCCGGCGGGCGGGCCGGCCCGCAGGCCCGCCCGTCGGGCTCACGCGCGCTCAATCGGTCAACGGATGGTGGTCCAGGTCGTACCCGAAATAGCGCGGGCCGGTCAGGGCCAGGCCCGCCGGGGTCAGCCAGCGCGGGTCGCACGGGGCGGCCAGCACCGTGACGCGCAGTCCGTAGCGCAACGATTCGGTGGTCACCGGTTCTCCCGTCTCGGTGTCCAGGACGCAGATCAGGTCCGGGGTGGTGGCGACCACCCGGCCGTCGCGGCGCGCGAGCAGGTGTTCGTTCTGGAAGTCCAGTTCCAGTACCGAGCCGGCTCCCTCCAGGCGCGCCCGACCGCGTGCGAACCCGCCCTCGGTGCGGCGTTCGACATCGACCACCTTTCCGGCCGAAAGGTGTACGCCGCCCAGAAGTTCGCGGGCGGCCTCGACCGGATCCCGGTGTTCGGCGCGCGCCCGGCGGACCTCGCGGCCCAGGTTCTCGGCCAGGGTCAGCGTCGCCGGGACCAGGCCGTCGCGCAGTTGGTCGCCGCGCAGGACGGTGTCCGCGCACGAGATCTGGCAACCGCGCTCGACGCACACGGCTCGGGCGATCCGCTCGGCCTCGGTGTTGTCCACCGCCTGGACGACGACCGTATTGCCCTTGTCGTCGGCCAGCGCCATCGGTGAATTGGGCACCCCGATCAGGCCGGGCAACACCATCTGCGCCTCCGGGAAGGCCCGTCCCATCGCGTCGCCGTCCACGATCGGCAGCCCGGTGTGTGCCGCGGCGGCCAACGGGATCATCGAGTTCACGCCACCGATCTCGATCGGCACCAGGTGGGTGGCCCGACGGCCCAACACCGCCTCCAACGCGCGCAGCGCGTTGATCTCCTCGCGGCCGGAAGGGAGTTTCTCCAACAACACCGTCGGCGCGCCCATCGACGAGATCGGCACGACGGTCGCGTCCGCCGGCACCTCGTCGATGTCGAGCACGGTCACCGGGCCGTATCGCCGCACCGCCTCGCGAGCCAACAGCATGCCCACGTACGGGTCCCCGCCGCCGCCCGTACCAAGAATGCCCGCGCCACGCGCAATATCCGCCAACTGCTCGATGCCGATCTCACGCATGCGTACGAACTCCGTTCTGCGCGTCGTGGTCCTGCGCGTCGTGGTCCTGCGCGTCGTCGTCCTGCGCGTCGTCGTCCTGCGCGCCGTCGTTCGACGCACCGTGCTTCTCGGCGCCCTCGTTCGACGCACCGTGCTTCTCGGCGCCCTCGTTCGACGCACCATCGTTCCGCGCGCCGGCAGCCGACGCGCCATGCTTCTCCGCGCCGTCCTGCGACGCACCGTGCTTCTCGGCACCGGCGTCCGACGTGCCATGCTTCTCCACGCCCACGTTCGACGCGCCCACGTTCGACACGCCATCGCCCAGCGCGCCATCGCCCACCGCACCGCCGTCCCCCGCACCCGACACGCGGTACGCCGAGACCGGCCGCCCAAGGTCGAGATCCCCCACCGCCTTCACCCGAATGCGCGTCGCCCCGCCCGGCAGATAGGCCAACGGCACCTCCTCGACGTCGACGACGCGTACCGTCCCCGGCCGCGCGCCGGACTCCTCGGCCCGGCGCACCGCCTCCTCCCGGGCCGTCGCCAGCACCTGGTCACGCTTGCCCTCCGGGACCCGGAAGACCCGGTCGACCTCGCCGCCGACCTGCGCGATGGCCGCGCCGACCGCGTTGGCCACATCGAAGTGGGCCGGTCGCCGCACGTCCGGGAAGCCGGGCAGACCGCCCGGGACCAGCACGCTGCCGCCGCCGACCGCGACCACGGGCAGCGGCGCGGCGGAGGTGCGCATGCGGTCCACCGTCTCGGCCAGCCGTTCGGCGATCCGGGCGAGCGCGCGCTCGGCGAACGCGCGCTCCACACCGGCCACCGCGCTCGCGTCGCCGATGTCGGCGGCACCGGCGGCCACGGCCAGGTCGGTGGCGGTCAACGTGTCGCCGCCGAACACCAGGGCCTCGTCGGTCAACCGGTAGCCCACGCTGCGCGGCCCGACCTCGCCGTCGGCGGCGACCAGCGAGCCACCGCCGATGCCGAGCGAAAGCACGTCCGGGATGCGGAAGTTGGTCCGCACCCCGGCCGCCTCGGATTCGCCCGCCGCCTCCCGCGGGAAGCCGCCGACCAGGATGCCCACGTCGGCCGTGGTCCCACCCACGTCCACGACCGCACAGTCGGTGAGTCCGGACAGGAACGCCGCGCCGCGCATCGAGTTGGTCGGCCCGGAGGCGAAGGTGGCGACCGGATAGCGCCGCGCGTGTGCGACGTCCATCAGCGTGCCGTCGTTTTGCGATATGAAGAAGGGCGCGCCGATCCCGGCCCCGACCAGCGCCGCGCCGAACGCGTCCACGATGTGTTCGGCCAGATCCCGCAGCGAGGCGTTGACGATCGTCGCGTTCTCGCGCGCCAACAGGCCGACTCGGCCGATCTCGTGCGAGAGGGACACGTGTACGTCGCCGAGTTCGCCGGTGAGGATCTCCGCCGCCCGGACCTCGTCCTCGGCCGCCGCCGGCGAGAACACCGAGCTGATCGCGATCGTGGTCAGCCCCCGGGCGCGGATGTCCGCCGCGACCCGGCGCAACTCGTCGGGATCCAGCGGCGAGATCATCCGACCGTCGAACTCGCGCCCGCCGTGGCACAGGTACGTGCCGCCGCCGACCACCTCGCGCAGCCGTTCGGGCCAGTCGACCATCGGCGGCAGCGCCTCGGTGGCGGGCAGGCCGAGCCGGACGGCCGCGACCCGCGCCAGCCGTTCGCCCTCGATCAGCGCGTTCAGGAAATGCGTGGTGCCGATCATCACCGCGTCCACCGCGGCCGGATCGGTGGGCCGCCCGTCGGCGCCGGGCGCGGCCAGCAGTGCGGCGACGGCCGCGGCCACCCCCGACGTGACGTCGGCGGTGGTGGGTGACTTGGTGCCGGCGACGACATGGTTGTCGTCGCTCAGCAGGGCGGCGTCGGTGTTGGTGCCCCCGACGTCGATTCCGATGCGCATGTGGTGGTTCCTCTTGCCGAAACGGGCGGTGTGGGGGTGTTCAGGCCGGAGTTGCGGCGGCTTCGCCGGCGGCCGCGATCTCGCGGGCCGCGGCCGGGTGGGCCGGTTGCTCGACCGGCAGTTCGCGGTGCGGCTGCACCAGGTTCAGCCGACCGGCCACGATGTATCCGAGCCCGGCGGCCAGCAGCGAGTTCAGCGCCGGCACTCCCGCCCACTGGTAGTGCTCGCACAACCAACCGAACACCGAGGCGGCGGTCCACAAGACGATCGTGGCGGGCACCCACGAGGGTTCGGTCTCCGGGAGTCGGCCGATCGCGCGGGAGGCGTCCAGTTGCGCACGCCAGCGCTTGGTGACGAAGTACTCGGCGACCATGATTCCGGCGATCGGCGGGGTCACCACGCCGAGCACGGTCAGGAAGTCGGTGAACCGGTCCAGGATGCCGGCGGCGGCCGCGAGGCTGCCGAGGACGCCGATGGCGATCGTCACGACGGTGCGGTTCAGGCGTATCCCGATCGTCGACTCGACGGCGCTGATCAGGCCCAGGGCGGCGGAGTACAGGTTCCAGTTGTTGATCTTCACGGTGGCCGACACCAGGATCAGCACGCCCGCGACGCCGGAGGAGGCGGTGATGATGGCGATCACGTCGGAAGACTTGACCGCGTACGCCAGCAGCACACCGGCGAGGCCCAGCACGTACTCGCCCAGCGAGATGCCGACCAGGGTCTGCTTGACGACGTCTGCGGTGGAGCGGTTGAACCGGGTCATGTCCGGTGTGGTGACCGCACCGATGATGTACGAGCCGGCCACGATCGTCGCGCCGGTCGCGATCGATATGTGCTCGCCGAACGGCGGGGAGGCGACCAGATCGCCCATGCTGTGCCGGGAGATCTCCACGGTCATCGCCCAGCCCGCCAGGCCCAGGAACGCCGGCACGGTGACGAAGGCCGTCCAGCCCATCGCGCGGAACCCGCGCAGCACCAGGATCGTGACACCCAGACCGGTGATCAGGCACCAGCCCCACAACGGCACGCCCGGGACCAGCGAGTGCAGCCCTGCGGCGAACACCGCGGTCTGCACGCCGAACCAGCCGAACAGGCTGACCGCGATCACCAGGCCGATCAGGATCGACCCGTATCGGCCGAACCCGGTCCAGCGGGCCAGCACCGAGGTGGTCAGGCCCTCGCGCATCCCGGCGATGCCGACGAAGATGCACACCACCTCCAGGATCACCGAGCCGAGCGTGAAGGCCCAGAACGCGCCCCAGAAGCTCAGCCCGGCGCCCAGCGTCGCGCCGAGCAGGAACTGGGTCAGGTCGGAGAGTTGGCCGAAGCGCTGGATCGCGACGTTGAACCACGAGTAGCGCGCGGACTGCGGCACACGCTCGAGCGGGTAGTCCTCGTCCGGGCCCGACGCGTCGGGCGCACCCGCGTCGACGGCCTTGGGCGAGGGTGTGCCCGCGTCGGTCGTTCTGCTGTCTGTGGTCATGCGTTTCCTCGGATTCCTGGGGACCGGCACGAATTCCTGGGACCGGAAGGGGACGTGTCGCCGGGCGGCGAGGTGCGGTGCCGGGCGTCGTGGAGCTCGGCGGGGGTTGGAAGACCCGCCCTGGGCTGGGCGGGTGTGCGTGGTGTCGTGCCGCGGCTCACCGGGACGGGTGGTGCTCCGCGCGTATGTTGAGCGGGCCGCTCACAGCGGCGCGGGAGGTCCCACCGCTCGGGCCCGCAGGCTGAACGCGGGACCGGGAAGGTAGGGCACGGGGACCCGTTCGACCGGGAGTACGACGACCCGGCGCGGATCGGCGCCCGCCCGCACGGCACTGCGGCGCGCGCCTTCGCGGACGTCTTCCACCGCGTCCGCCTCGGCCGCCTCCCCGGCTCGCACCAGTTGCTCGTAGGCGCCGCCGACCGGGCTGAGTGCGGCCCCGAACGCCCCGGCCACCGGGCCGTGTTCGGGCCGTACGACGTGCGCGGCCGGGGCCGTCGCCGCGGCGGGCGCGGCCGAGCCGCCGCCGACCACGATCAGCGGCAGTCGGGCCGCGCCGGGCTGCATCCGGTCCACCGCCTCCTCGAACGCGTCGCGGTCTTCGGCCGGGACCCGGATCAGGTCGGGCATCGGGAAGCTCACCGGAACGCCGCCGATGACCTCCCCGGGCCTGCTCTCCTGCGGGAAGCCGCCGACCAGCAGGCCCACTCTGATCCGCCGCGCCCCGACGTCGGCGACCACCGCATCGGTCAGCCCGGTCAGCAGCCCGGCGCCGCGCAGCGTGCCGGCCGGTCCGCTGCCCAACGCCAGGCTCGGGTGCAGCCGCAGGTAGTCCAGCGCGGTCAGGGTGCCGTCGCCGCGGGTGACCAGGATCGGCGCGGACGCCAGACCCAGGGCGCCGAGCGAGGAGGTCAACGCGTCGGCGAGGGCCGCGGTGTGCCGTGACAGCGCGGCGTCCAGGACCGTGCTGTTCTCGCGCTCGATCAGGCCCAACCCGCCCAATCCCGCGGACAGGCCGACGAACACGTCGGGGCCCGCCTCACGGCGGATGATCTCGGCGGCCTCGTGTTCCTGGGTGTCGTCGATCGGCGAGAACACCCCGGAGACCGCGAACGCGTCGGCGCGGCCCGCGAGGCCGGCCGCGAACCGGGCCACCGCGTCCCGGTCGAGCAAGGTGGTGTCGGCGCGGGTCAGGCCGGCGCCGCCCTCGACCATCGCGCTGCCCGCGTGCACGGCCGCGCGCAGGTCGGCGGGCCAGTCGGCCAGCGGCGGCACCGCGTCCGAGACGGGCCCGCCGATGCGCAGGACGCCGACCCGGGTCAGCCCCTCGCGGCGGGTGACCGCGTGCGCGGCGCTGCGCAGCGCGATGGCCACGTGGGTCACCCTCGTCGGGCGCGGGGCGTCCCGCAGGAGCGCGGCCACGGCGATCCGGACGCTGTCCACCGCATGCTCCGCCGAGGGCACCTTGACCGTGATCGCCGGGGCGTCGCCGGCCGGCAGTGCCCCGTCGGTGTGGGTCGGGCCCACGTCCACACCGATCGTGCCAAGGGCGCTCATCGCACGCTCCCCTCGGGATCGGGCAGGTCCAGCCCGAAGGCCGCCGGGCCGCCGAGGCGCAGGCCGGCCTCGGTCAGCCAGGCGGGGGCGCAGTCCAACGCGAGGATCGACACGCGAAGCCCGTAGCGCAGCACCTCGACCTGCAGGGCCTCGCCCGTCCTGGTCTCCACCAGCGCGATGATGTCCGGCGTCACCACGACCGGCCGGCCGTTCTCCAGGACGGCCAGATATTCCGACTGCGCCTCGACCCGCAGCAGCCGGCCCTGGTCCCGGCCCAGGCCCTCGACCAGGATTCCGGTGGCCGCGTGCGAGACCCGCTCGATCGCGGCGATCTTGCCGGTGACCACTCGGCGGGTCGGCGGCGCGGGGTCGCCGGGTACGCCGGAGGCCAGGTCCGCGCCCACGGCCAGCGCCCGGCGGATCGAGCC
The DNA here is from genome assembly GCF_055558835.1 of Embleya sp. NPDC025285. Classification (NCBI taxonomy): domain Bacteria; kingdom Bacillati; phylum Actinomycetota; class Actinomycetes; order Kitasatosporales; family Streptomycetaceae; genus Embleya; species Embleya sp. NPDC025285. The sequence goes on along the minus strand of NZ_JBVHLU010000016.1, from coordinate 93,175 downwards.
CGGCACGGCGTGCCGGGCGGCTTGACCGGCCGTCAGGGGGTAGTCCGAGCAGGCGGCCTGACCGCCGAACGCGTCCAGCGCGGCCCGGACCACCCGCTCCAGCCAGGGGCCGTCGGCGTGGTCGACGACCACGGTGCGGCCCCGTTCGTCGGCGAGCACGGCGGGTGTGGCCCGGATCCCGGCGAGTTCGAGCACGTTCTGGTCCATCCGGGGAAAGGCCCGGCCCATGCTGTCCGCGTCCAGCAGCGGCAAGCCCAGGCGTGCGGCCCAGGCGACCGCTACGCAGCCGTTGGAGCCGCCGATCTCGCTCGACATGAGCGCGGCCGGCGGTCCGCCCCGGACCTTCTCGACCCGGTCCAACATCCGCCGTGCCTCGGCGACGCCGCCGACCCGCTCGGCCATCACCGGGGACGAGCCGACGGTGCCGACCGTCATCACCCTGGCGTCCTCGGGCAGGTCCCGCGGGTGCAGGATCCGGACCGGGCCGTGCTCGACGATCGCCTGCCGGGCGCCCGCGAGGGTGACCGACGTGGCCCCGCCGCCGCCCGAACCCAGGACGGCGCAGCCGCGCGCGAAGTCCGGAAGCAGTCCGGCGTCGAGTTCCATGGGTCAAAGGTACGAACGGACGGCATGTCGGATGTGTGCCACACGCACCCGATCGAGCGAAACATGTGCTGCCGGCACACTGGGCGCCGTGACCACACTCGCCGACCTGCTTTCCGGCCCCGACACCGACGGGATCGTCGTCGTGGCCGGACCGACCGACGCCGTCCCGCTGACCGACGTGCGGCTGGAGACGCGCGCGGATCGCCTGGCGCACGCGCCCGCCGGTTGCCTGGTCGTGCTGACCACACCGCTCAGCGGCTATCGGCTCGACGTGGCGGTGCGCGATCTCGCGGCGGCCGGCGCGGCGGGCCTGGTGCTGACCGCCATCACGCCCGACTCGCCCGTCCCGGCCACCGCCCGCGCGCTGGCCGACCGGGGCCGGGTCGCGATCCTGCACACCGACGGCGACCTGGCCGCGCTGGTGCTGGCGGTGGATCGAGTGGTCCGCGGTGGTGCGGCCGACGCCCTGGCCCGGGTGGACGCGGCGGCCCGGGAGTTGCCGTCCGTGGCGGGCGACCCGGAGCGGGTGGCCCGAGCCGCGTCCCGGGTTCTGGGGGTGCCGGTGGGTCTGCGTGCGCCGGAGCCGGGCGAGTTCGGCGCGTCGGCGCTCGGGCCCGACGGCGACGTCTGGCTCAGCGCACCGGACCGACCCGATGCGGCGGGCCGCGCCGTGCGTGCGGTGCTCGCCCTGGGCGCGCTGGCGGCGGCGGCCGGCCCGGCCGACGATGTCCCGGTGCGCTCGCGCGGCCAGCTCCTGGCCGAGTTGCTGGCCGTGCCCGAGGCCCAGGCACTGCGCCTGGGCAGCCGCGGCCGGGCCCTGGGGCTGCCGGTCGACAGTTGGCACCTGGCCCTGCGGGTGGAGCCGATCGCCCTGGCCGGCACCGACCGATACCGCCTCCTGGAGGCCGCCGGGCCGCTCGCGCTGCGCCTGTTGCGTTCGCTGGGCCCGGTCACCTGGAACGCCGCGCGCGTCGACGAGGCGCTGGTGCTGACTCGATCACAGCCCACCGACCCGGGCCGCGACGGCATGCGCGCGACGCTCGCCGACGCCGGCCGGCTCCTGGTGGTGCTGCGCGAGCGCAACCCGGGCGCGGACCTGCGCTGCGGGGTGGGCGCGGCCCATCGCGGCGTGCTGGGCCTGCGCAGGTCCGCCCGCGAGGCCCGTACCGCCCTGTTGCGCTCGGGCGGCGGCGGGTCCGGCCCGATCGCCGCGCACGACGCGGCGGGTCTGGACCGGATGTTGCTGGACTGGTACTCCTCCGAGGCGGCCCGCGAGGCGGTGCACGAACTCCTGGCCCCAGTGCTGGCGTTGGGCCCACAGCGCGCCGCGCCGCTGCTGCGTACGCTACAGGCCTACCTCGACCATCAGGGCTCGCCCGCCCGGGCCGCCGACGAACTGCACCTGCACCGCAACGCGGTCACCAAACGCGTCCGCAAGGTGGGCGAACTGATCGGCGCGGACCTGGAGGATCCCCAACAACGCCTCGCGGTACAACTGGCCTGCCGCGCCCACCTGATGTGAGTACGAACACCCGACGGACGAGGCGACCACACCCCGCCGACCCACCCGGTGCGTCGCGCGCCGTGCCGGATGGCGTCCCCGGCAACCCGGTGTCCGGGCGTCCCGGTGACCTTGTGCCGGATGCCGCCGTGTAGTGCGATGACTCCCATGACAAAGAGAAGCGTTGCCACGCTGATCGCCGCCCTCGTCGCGGGATGCCTTGTGACCGCGCCGAGTTCACCCGCGGAGGCCGCCGACGCCGGCGGTTCGCCGGCCGCCGCGGGCTCGCCGCCGAGGCTGGGCGTCGATCTGGACACGGTGACGATCCCCGAGTTACAGGCGCGCATGGCGCGCGGTTCGTTGACCTCGTCGGCACTGACCGGCGCCTATCTGTGGCGGATCGAGACCGTCGACCCGAAAATCCACGCGGTATTGCGCACCGATCCGACCGCCCTGCGCCAGGCGGCGGCCAGCGACGCCCGGCATCGACGCGGTGAGACCCGCGGCCCGCTCGACGGCATTCCCGTCCTGCTCAAGGACAACGTCAACACCCGTGACCTGCCCACGACGGGCGGGTCACTGGCACTGGCCGGGAGCCCGCCGGACGCCGACGCCGCCCTGGTCACCCGCCTGCGCGACGCGGGCGCGGTCATCCTGGGCAAGACGAACCTGTCCGAATGGGCCAACTTCCGTGCGGCCAAGCCCACTTCGGGCTGGTCGGCGGTGGGCGGTCAGACCAGGAATCCGTATGTGTTGGACCGCAACCCGTGTGGTTCATCGTCCGGTTCCGGAGCCGCGCTCGCCGCGTCCTTGGCGCAGGTGGCGATCGGGACCGAGACGGACGGCTCGATCGTGTGTCCGGCCGGGGCGAACGGTGTCGTCGGCCACAAGCCCAGCCTGGGACTGGTCAGCCAGGCCGGCGTGGTGCCCATCTCCGCCGAGCAGGACACCGCGGGACCGATGGCGCGCAACGTCACCGATGCCGCGCTCACCCTCGCCGTGATCAGCGGCGGCGCCCCGGAGCTCACCGCCTCCCTCGATGTCGCGCGGGCGTCGACACGCCCCGGCGCGCTGCGCGGCAAGCGCATCGGACTGTGGCGGCTGCCCTCGCTCGGGCCGGAGGTCGACGCCCTGATGACGCGTACGGCCGACAGCCTGCGCAAGGCGGGCGCCGAGGTCGTCGAGGTGCGACTCCCCTACCAGGAGCGACTCGCCGAACTGGAGTTTCCCGCACTGTTGAGCGAGTTCCACCGCGACATCGACGCCTACCTCGCCACCCGCCGGGGACCGCGCGACCTCGCCGAACTGATCGAGTTCAACCGCACCCACCCGGCGGAGCAGACCTGCTTCGCGGGTCAGGAGTTGTTCGAGCAGGCCCTGCTCGCGCCGCCCACCACCGACCCGCAATACCGGGCCGCACGCGCCGAGTTGAAGGATCTCTCGCGTAGGTCCATCGACGAGACCATGGCCGCCCATCGCCTGGACGCGATCGCCTCCCCGACGAACCCGCCCGCCTGGACGACCGACTGTGCGCGCGGCGACAACGACGTGATCCCGTCCTCCACCCCCGCGGCCGTGGCCGGGTACCCGTCGTTGTCGGTGCCGGCCGGCCTGGTGAACCGGTTGCCCGTGGGTCTGCTGCTGATGTCCGGCGACCACCGCGACGGCGAGCTGCTGTCCCTGGGGGCGGCGGTCGAACACCGACTCGACGCCTGGCGGGCGCCGCGCTACCTCCCGACCGTGGAACCCGGCACCTGACCGGCGGTCGCCCGCGGGAAGTCCGCCACCGCGAGGTGTTTCCCGAGCGGGCACACCTCCCGGTGGCGGGTCGCCGCGTCATCACGAAGTCCGTTCGTTCGCCGGGGCCGTCCCGAAGTCCGCGGGATCGGTGTCCGTGGGATTGGTGTCCGCGGGATCGGTATCCGCGGGCGCCGGGGCGGCGTGTGCTTCGGCGGGGTCGGGCAGGGGCTGTTCCGCCCAGATGATCTTGCCCTCTGGGATGTACCGCGTACCCCAGCGCGCGGCGATCTGGGCGACCAGGAACAGACCCCGGCCGCCCTCGTCCATGGTGGCCGCGTACCGCAGGTGAGGGGCGGTGCTGCTGCCGTCGGCCACCTCGCAGATCAGGCTCCGGTCGCGCAACAGCCGTACCCGGATCGGCTCGGACCCGTAGCGGATGGCGTTGGTGATCAGCTCGCTGAGGATCAACTCGGTGCCGAAGAGCTGATCGCCCAGCCCCCACTCCTCCAGTTTCGCGGAGACCACCTCGCGCATCCCGGCCACCGCGGCGGGATCCGACGGCACCTCCCATTCGGCCACCCGGGCGCCGTCCAGGGTGCGGGTGCGGGCGACGAGCAGGGCGATGTCGTCCTTGGGGTGTTCGGGGAGCAGCGCGTCCAGGACCGCCGCGCAGCTCTGCTCCGGGGTGCGGCCGGGGTGGGCCAGGGCCTGGCGCAGCAGCCCCATCCCGACGTCCAGGTCGCGGGTGCGGTCCTCGATCAACCCGTCCGTGTACAGGACGAGCGAACTGCCCTCGGCAACCTCCATCTCGATGGTCTCGAACGGCATGCCGCCCAGTCCCAGCGGCGGCCCGGCGGGCAGGTCGGGGAACTCCACGATGCCGTCCGGGTGCACCAGCGCGGGCAACGGATGCCCGGCCCGGGCCATCGCGCAGCGCCGCGACACCGGGTCGTAGATCGCGTACAGGCAGGTGGCGCCGATGATGCCGGCCCCGACGTCCGGGTCCGCCTCGTCCTGGTCGATCCGGCCGACCAGGTCGTCCAGGTGGCTGAGGAGTTCGTCGGGCGGCAGGTCGAGCGTGGAGAAGTTGTGCACCGCGGTACGCAGCCGGCCCATGGTGGCCGCGGCGTGCAGCCCGTGGCCGACGACGTCACCGACGACCAGGGCCACCCGGGCACCGGAGAGCGGGATCACGTCGAACCAGTCGCCGCTCACCCCGGACTGCGCGGGCAGATAGCGGTGGGCCACCTCCAGCGCGCTCTGCGCGGGCAGGGCACGCGGCAGCAGACTGCGTTGCAGCGCCGTCGCCAGAGTGTGTTCGCGGGCGTAGCGGCGTGCGTTGTCGATGCTGACCGCGGCGCGCGCGACCAGTTCCTCGGCGAGGAACAGGTCCTCCCGGTCGAACGGCTCGGGCTTTTCCCTCCGCCAGAAGTTGGCCACGCCCAGCACCGAGCCGCGCGCCTGGACCGGGACCGTGATCAGGGAGTGGATCCCGTATTCGACGATCGCTCCCGCGCGCTCCCGGTCCTGGGCGTGCCAGTCGTCCGCGGTCGCGAGATCGGCCACGATCTCCGACCGGCCGCTGTCGAGTCCGCGGGCCTGCGGGGTCGAGGGGACGAAGTCGATCAGGGTGCCGAGCGGGTACAGGGGGTGATCGTCGCGGATGCCGGCGACGGCGCTGCGGCGCATGTTGGCGCCGCTACCGGTCGGCTCCCCTCCGTCCAGGACCGGGGCGGCCAGGTCGACGGTGACGAAGTCGGCGAAACGCGGGACCGCGACGTCGGCGAGTTCCTCGGCGGTGCGCACCATGTTCAGGGTGGTGCCGATCGCCACCCCGGCGTCGTACAGCAGTTTCAGCCGCCTGCCCGCCACCTCGGCCCTGCCGGAGAGCGTCATCAACTCGGTCGTGTCGCGCAGGGTCGCGACCGTCCCGCGCGGACCGCCGTGACGATCCGTGGGCCGCTGGTTGACCGCCAGCAATCGATCCCCGGCGGGATGGACCTCGTCCGAGACCACACGACCGGAGATCAGCAGCGCGGCCGTGCCCGGTTCGAGGCCGGGCAGGTCGGCGATCCGCCGGCCCTCGGCGTCGGGCGGGAGGTCGAGCAGTCGTCTGGCCTCGTCGTTCGCCAGCACCAGCCGGGTGTCGGCGCCGACGATGAGCACGCCCTCGCGAACCGCGTGGAGTACCGAGTGGTGGTGTTCGTACATGCGGGTCATCTCGGCCGGGCCCAGGCCCCGTGTCTGGCGCCGCAGCCGCCGGGTCACCAGTGCGGTCCCGCCGGTGGCCAGGGCGAGCGCGGCGGCACCGGTGGCCAGGATGATCGGCAGTTGCCGGTCGACCACGCCGGTCACGTTCTTGACCCGCAGCCCGGCGATGACCACACCCTCGACCGTGCCGTCGGGGGCGGTGACCGGGACCACCGCCTGCACCTCGCGGCCGAGCGGGCCGTTCACGCTCTCCACGAGCATGTGCCCGGCCAGCGCGGGCTCGATGTTGGCGACGACGGGCAGACCGATCAGTTCCGGCCTGGGGTGCGTGTAGCGGATCCCCTGGGTGTCGGTCACCACGATGAAGTCCACACCGGCGGCCATCCGCCCCGCCTCGGTCAGCGGTTGCAGCACCGCGGACGGGTCGGGTGAACGCAACGCGGCGATCACCCCGGGCGAGTGGGCGAACGTCTGCGCGACGGCGACCGCCCGGTTGCGGGCCTCGCGGTCGCTGTCGTGTCGGGACTGCACCACCAGCGCGAGCACGGCGCCGGCGACGAGCAGAAACACCACGGCGACTTGCAGGACGAACACCTGCCCGGCAACGCTTCGCCGGCGCCTGCCGGACGGTGACTGAACCGATGCACCCCGAAATCGGCCGGAATCATCGGCCATGTCTACCGTTGTACCCACTGGGGCGTCTCGGGACCACTCGTGGGACCCATGGGACGAGACCACCACGCGCGGCGCGCCGCGAGGCGAACGCGCCCAGTCGGCGCCTCACGCGAAGATCGCGTGCACCTGGTCCACCGCCTCCGCGCCGTACGCCACCGCCCCCACCGGGACCGCGCCTTCGACGGCCTCGATCACCCTGGCGGCCCACACCGGCCCGAATCCTCCGCACAGCTCGATCAGTTGGGCACCTTCCGCGACCAGGCGCCGAGCCACCCGGATCGCCTGCTCGGGCCGGTCCACACCGACGAACACGGAACGGCAGTCGGGTGTCACGACGACGGTCTCGCGGTCGGGATCGGCGCCCGAAGCGGTGTAGATGAATCCCCATGCCGTCAGCGCCATGGCGGACGCCTCCTGTTCGACTCCTCGCTGTCGGCCCCCGGCGTCGTCGACCTATCGGATCCTCGACGCGGCGGGCCCGGTCGATCCCAGCACACCGCCTTCGACCGCCCGCCGTCCACGAGGCGCACCCGCACGGGCCTGAGGTCGCGCCTCACGCACCAGGTCGGCGGCGGTCGCGGCATACCGCGCCGCGTACGAATCGTCGGCGTTCCAGACCAGCGCGTGCCGGATGCGCGGCGCGTCCGTCGCGAACGGCAGCCACACCAGGCCGTCTGCGTCGTGCGCGTCCCACGCGGGCCGCAGTGCCACCATGTCGTCGCCGCCGGCCAGCTCGGCGGTGAACAACGCGCGCCGCGGTGGACCTTCGCGGATCACTCTCGGCTGCCACCCCGCACGCGTCCAGGCCGCACGCGTCGCGTCGTGGTAGCCGGGCGCCGACGACCGCGCGAACCACAACAGCGCGCTCCCGGACAGGTCGGCCCAGTCCACCGTGCTCCGCCGCGCGAGGCGATGCCCGCCGGCGACCAGGACTCCCAACTCCGCGTCGCCGACCTCCACGCACGCGAGGTCGTGCAGGTCCTCCGGCAGTACCACTACCCCCACGTCCAACGAGCCGGCGCGCAGCCGCACCAGTTGTTCGCCCGTCTGTCGGTCGGCGATCTCGGGCGCGGACTCCCCGGCCGCCCGCCACAACGCGGGCGCGACCCAGGGCGGCGCCCCCGGCGTGAGTGCGGCGCGCATCACGCGCCGCCCGTGTACCGACTCCTTCGCCCGCCGTGCCGCCTCCACCGCGGCCCGCGCGTCCGCCACCAGTCGGTCGGCCGCCTCGGTCGGCGTCATGCCGCCCGGGGTACGCACGAACAGCGGCGCCCCGAGCACGCGCTCGAGAGCGATGATCTGCTGGCTCAACGACGTCGGCCGGATGCCCAGCGCGTACGCGGCCCGGGTGAGGTGCCGCTCCTCGTGGACCGCGAGAAAGTACCGCAACTGACGCAACTCCATCCGGCGGATGTTATCCCCGCGCAGCCGGTCGCACCCGGGCCGCCCCGTCCGCGCCCCCGGGCCGTGCGCGGATCGCCCCCGATGGGTCGGCCCCCACGACCGGAAGCGCGTCGTGGGGGCCGATGTCGCACACGTGCGGACTTGTGGCTACTTGCGGGCGGGTGCGATCCAGACGACGGCGCCCTTGTCACCGGACAACGGGAGGACCGGGAACACGGTCACGCCGTATGCCTTCTCCCACCCGGGGTTGCCGGAGCCGAGCACCGAGGAGAAGAACGGCTTGCCGTAGTTGGCGAAGTCCGGCGAGCCGTCCGTCTTGGTGACCTTGGTCGAGTACGGAGCCCGCGCCGGAACCACGGTCGAACCGTTGCGGTCCTTGGGCGCGAAGCCGGTGCCGTTGGCCTCCGCGCCCGGCGCGTAGCCGAGCGTGTCGGAGAAGAACCGCACCGGTTCCGTCTTGGCGAATTGCGCGCAGTGGTCGCCGGCCGTGCGGCAGGCCCGGAATCCGGGCGTGTCCTTGAAACTGAACGCCGCGTTGGCCGACTGCACTCGGGGTTCCAGGTTGGCCGCCTGGTTCGACGGCGCGTCCGGGAAGCGGTAGGGCTCCGGGTGCGCGTCGACCAGGAGCAACTCGCCCTTGGCGCCCCACGACGGGGCCTTGTCGATGTTGAACAGCACGCCGTTGTTCTCGTACGAGCTGTCCCGCAGCCACACCAGCAGGCCCGGCGCGTTGTACGCGAGCTTCTCGCGCTTGCCGTTCTCACCGAACGTGTAGGTGTACTTCAGGCCCTGGTCGAAGCCGGACATGTTGCGCCACTCGAGCAGGTAGTACTGCTCGCGGCTGAACGTGCCGTCGGTGACGATCCAGCCCGCGCCCCTGGTGCCGCCGCCGGACGAACCACCTTGCGGAGTCCAGCCGTTGGCACCCTGCTCGACATCGTCGGACCACACGGTGGTGGTGCCGTTGGTGAGCGAGAAGTCGTCGGCGACCCAACCCTTCTCCTGCGTCGCCGCGTCCGTGTCGACGCCGATGCGCAGCTTGATGTTCCGCCCCGCGTACGGCGTCAGGTCCACCTGGTCGTGGCGCCAGCCGTGGCTGTCGCCGGTCAACCCGGTGCTCTTGCCGAAGGCTCGGAGGTTGCCGTTGGGGTCCGGGTAGTCCGGCGGGGTCGACACGAGCGTGCCGGCCTCGTCACGCACCTGGAGCTGCGTCCAGGTGGTGCCGCCGTCGGTGGACACCTCGACGAAGCCGAAGTCCCAGTCCTCCTCCAGGACATAGTCGGTCCACCAGCGGAACTTCACGTCGGAGCCCGCCGGGACCGCGACGTCGCGAACCAGCTTGACGTCCGCCCAGTCCTGGTCGTTGTTCGAGTACCACGCCTTCTGACCACTGTGCGGCGTGCTGAACCTGATCACCTTGTCCGGGAGATTGACCCGGACCGCCTGTTTGGTGCCCTTGGGTGTCTGGGCCGCCTGTCCGAGCGTGACCAGCGCGGGCTTGTCGCCCACCTTCAGGACCTCGGGTGTCAGCCAGCCCAGCGAGTACTTGGACCACGCGCTCATGTGCGCGGGCATCGACTGGAACAGCGGCCCGGAGTGCGATCCGTTGGCCATCAGGTCCCAGAAGTTGACGTCCGACTGACCACCGCTGAAGTTGTCGTACAGGTCCGGCAGACCGAGGTCGTGGCCGTACTCGTGGGCGAACACGCCCACGCCGGAGTCCTCCGGCTGCACGATGTAGTTGGCGACCTTCAGTTGCGTGCCCGGAACCGTGTATCCGCCCGCCACGGCGCTGGAGTGCGCCCAGATGGCGTACGTGCCCTCGGCGCCGCCGCCGGTGGACTTGTCCTTGCCCGAGTGCACGAGGACCAAGTGGTCGACCACGCCGTCCGGTTCGAGGAGGTTCCCGTCGCCGTCCGCGTCTCCGGTGTCCTCCTTGTCGTAGTCGGCCCACGGGAAGTTCGGCTGGCTGCGCGCGAGTTCGTCCACCGCGTCGATCGCCAACCGGTTCGCGCCCGCGGGGTTGTCCGGGTGCCCGCCCATGTCCTGCTCACGCTGCCCGCAGCGGCCGGCGCCGTACCACGCCTCGGAGTGCGCGACCTTGATCCACGGGGTGGCGGTACCGGACACGGTGTACTTGCCGCCCGACATCTCCTCGTACATGTTCTTCATCGTGTAGCCGGAGATGTCGATGCCGGGCTTGCCGTCGGGACCGGTCAGGTCCAACCGCATACGATCGGTGATGCCCTGCTTGGTGTAGAGCATCTTGTTGAAGTGCTCCGGGCTGAAGTCCTTGACCCACTGCGAGTTGTTGTCCCGCCCGGTGAGCGCCGGGTCGGGGATCTTGTTGTGCAGCGGCCCGTTCTTGATCGTGCCCGGAGGTTCGAGCACACAGGAGGGGTCGGTGACACTCGCCCGGCGGTTGAACCCGGAGAAGTCGTCGTTGGCGTTCTCGTTGAACTCGACGAGAACCGTCAGCAGCTTGGCATCCTGCTTCGAGCCCGGTGCCAAGCCGGCCTTCTCGGCTCTGAGTTGCTCCGGGCTCTTGCCCGTGCGCTGGGACTCGGCCTCCAGCAGGCGCAGTTGCGCTGCCGCGCGTGGGTTGCCCTCGCGCTCCTTGCGGCCGGGTCCTTCCTTGGCCTTGCGGGCCTTGTCGGCACCGCCCTGCTCGGCGTCGATCCCGCCGCCCTGGCCGTCCTCGGCCTCGACGGGATTGAAGTACTGGTCCTCGGGACCGGGATTCCACACAGCCTTGGTGTTGTCCACACGTGCGGCCGCCGCGGACGACGTGATGCCCGGCGCTGCGGTCAGTCCCGTGACCGCGAGGAGCGAGACGGACAATAACGTCACCGGGCCACGCAAACGCCGGATGGCTCGCGGTGGTGTGCCACCGCGTCCGGGTATCGCTCGACTCAAGATGGTCCCCCTTCCGCCCGGAAGGTGATCCCGGACGCGAAGCGACGCCGATCAGGGTGCTGTGGTGCCGTACGCGCCCACGACGTCGAGCTGATTCGGCAGAACCCGACGCCTGCCTCCCGTCGACCGTCGGGTCACGGCGGCGGCGGGAGTTGGGGCCGGGCGTCCCGGACACTAGAGGCGCTAGTGACGGCAGAGACAGGGGACACCAAGGTTTCTTTACGATCTCTTTACTAAACGCCCGGCGGGGCGGGTCGAGTAGGGATAGGGACTTGGCTTGATCGGTTCCGGTTGACCCCGACGGGCAGTCGACTTTCGTATCTCCCGCACCCATCCTTCGCACCCGAACACACATCTTTCGTAGGTCCCGCGCGGGCGGCCCGGCGGGCATCGTGGCTCGGGATGCCGACACCCGAAAACCCGCGCCCCATGGGATTCGAGCCCCGTCGAAGAAGCCCATTCCTCATCCCCCGGCTCGTCGCTTGAGGGCACCTTGGGTGCGTCGTCCGACATCGCGGCCGTGAGATCCGTACCCGTCCCGTGCGCCGCGTACGGGCGGTTCTCGATCCGGTCGTTCGGATGTTGTCGGGGTGCGTTGCCGGCGCGGGTGTAACGGCCCGCCGGGTTCATCGCGTTTTCCAAGCGAGGCCGCGTCGCGCAGGCGTCGCGCCTCCCGGGACAACCCGGCCCCACCCACAAACGCGCGCCCGCCGCCGAGCCAAGGGCTCTGCCGGCATGCCGTCACACTCCCCATGCACCTCATCCGGCGTCGGCGGCCGAGCCGCCATTTCGCCATGCCCCGGACCAGGCAACGCCGTTCCCGCGACCCGACCCGAGATTTACAGGTGAGCCCGAATGACCCCAGTCGCCGATACCGAGCCCGCGTCCACCGCGAGACCCGAAGGGAGCCGAAACCCGAGAGGAGCGCGCGGACCCGAAGGCGTGGCGCGGCACGAACCCGAGACGCCCGCCGCCGAGGCGCCCGGGATTCGGCCGCGCTGGAACCGCGCCCTCGCCCCGGTCACGGCGCTGGCGATCGGCGTCCTCGGCTATCACGCACGCTGGGTGTGCGACGACGCGCTGATCTTCACCCGCGTGGTCCGCGAGATCCTGGCCGGCAACGGTCCCGTCTCCAGCCCCGGCGAGCGCGCCGAGGCCTCGACGAGCACGTTGTGGCAGTGGCTGCTCGCGCTGTTCGGCTTCGTCCTGCGCCGCGGCGATACCACGGCCCTGTCGTGGATGCTCGGGCTGTTCCTGACCTGCGCCGCCGTGCTGTTCGCCGTGGACGGCGCGCGGCGGCTGCACACCGGGGCCGGCCGCGCCGAGAGCCTGCTGGTCCCGTTCGGGATCCTGGTCCCGCTCGGTCTGCGGCCGATGTGGGAGTACGCGACGTCCGGCCTGGAGACCGGTCTGAACATGTGCTGGACGGCCGGCTCGTGGTGGCTGCTGGTACGGCTGCGCGCCGGCGGATCCCGTCGCCGCGCGCTCGCCACGGCGGCAATCATCGGCCTCGGCCCACTGGTCCGCCCGGAGGCGGCGGCCGTCACCGTCGTGTTCCTGCTCGCGCTGTGGTTCATCCGACGACCCACGATCCGCGGGACGTTCGCCCTCGCGGGCGTCGCGGCCGCCCTACCGACGGCCTACCAGATCTTCCGGATGGGCTACTACGGCATCGTCTTCCCGATGCCGGCGCTCACCAAGGGCGCCGACGGGTCGTTGTGGGAGCGCGGCTGGGCATACGTCACCGACTTCACCGGTCCCTACCTGCTGTGGGCCCCGCTGTCGGCGATCGTGATCGGCGCCGGGTACGCGCTGCGCGGCCTCCACGAGCGACGCGGCGACACGATCGTCGTCCTGGCGCCACCGGCCGCCGCCGCGATCCTGTTCGGCTACGTGGTCAAGGTGGGCGGCGACTACATGCACGCGCGCATGCTCGTACCGATCCTGTTCCTGCTGCTCCTGCCGGTCGCCGTACTGCCGCTGTCCAGGGCCCTGGCGGCGCCCGCCCTCGCTCTGGCCGTATGGTCGCCGATCAGCGGGATCCTCCTGCGCTACAGCCCCTCGCCCACGTCGATGGTCGGCGACGAGCGCGCCTACTACGCGAGCTTCACCGGCTCGTCGCACCCCGCCTCGGCCCGCGACTTCCTGCGCACCCACCCGCTGACCAAGGCCGCCGTGGAGGCCGAACTCGCTTCCGGCCGACGGTCGTTGATCTACTACGGGCCGCGCCTGGAAGGCGACATCATCACGGTGCCGCTGCGCGAGGACATCCCGGCGCGGGTCGCGGTCATCGGTGTCTACCTCGGCACCGCCGGCGCCTTGTCACCCGCGGACGTGCGGCTGGTGGACTACTGGGGCCTGGTGAATCCGATCGGGGCGCGGTTCGAGCTTCCGGTGACCAAGCCCGGGCATTCGAAACCGCTGAGCAACGCGTGGCTCCTGGCGGCGTACGCGGACCCGGCGGCGCCGGTGAATCCCGCCGGCAACTTCGCCCGGCCGGAGCCGGTCACCTCCGCACAGGTCACGGCCGCGCGGCACGCACTGGGCTGCGGCGAACTCGCCGAACTCGCCGCGTCCACGCGCGCGCCGATGACCGCGGGCCGTTTCCTGGACAACCTGAAGGGCTCCTGGCGACGCACCCACCTCACCATCCCGGCCGATCCGTTCGAGGCCGAGAGGAAGTTCTGCGGGCGCAACACCCCCTGACCCGGTCCGGGCGATCCGCCGAGCGGAACCCGCTCGTTGCTCCAAGCCGAAGCCGACACGTCCGGGTCGGCCCACACGGGCCGACCCGGACGTGCTGATCACGCGATGTCGAACCGGTCCAGGTTCGACACCTTGACCCACGCCGCGACGAAGTCGTGGACGAACTTCTCCTTCGCGTCGTCGCTCGCGTAGACCTCGGCCAGCGCGCGCAACTCGGAGTTCGACCCGAACAGGAGGTCGACCCGGCTGCCGGTCCACTTGAGCTCGCCCGTGGTCGCGTCGCGACCCTCGAACGTGCTCGCGTCCTCGGATGTCGCCTTCCACGTCGTGCCCAGGTCGAGCAGGTTGACGAAGAAGTCGTTGGTCAACGAACCGGGAGTCGCGGTGAACACGCCCACCGACGACTGCTGGTGGTTCGCGCCCAGCACGCGCAGGCCACCGACGAGGACCGTCGTCTCGGGGGCGCTCAGGGTGAGCAGGTTCGCCCGGTCGATCAGCAGGTACTCGGCCGGCAGCCGGTTGCCCTTGCCGAGGTAGTTGCGGAAGCCGTCGGCGGTGGGCTCCAGCGCGCTGAACGACTCCACGTCGGTCTGCTCCTGCGCCGCGTCCACCCGGCCCGCCGTGAAGGGCACCTCGACGTCGAACCCGGCGTCCTTGGCGGCCCGCTCGACGGCCGCGGCACCGGCGAGCACGATCAGGTCGGCGAGCGAGATCCGCTTGCCGTCGGTGCGATCGGCGTTGAACGCCTCCTGGATGCCTTCCAGCGCGCGCAGCACCGTGGCCAGCTCGTCCGGGTCGTTGGCCTCCCACCCGATCTGCGGCTGGAGGCGCACCCGCGCACCATTGGCGCCGCCCCGCTTGTCACTGCCGCGGAAGGACGAGGCGGACGCCCACGCCGCGGACACGAGCTGGGACACCGACAGGCCCGACTCGAGGACCCGGCTCTTGAGCGACGCGATGTCCTGGGCGTCGACGAGCTCGTGCGTGACCGCCGGAAGCGGGTCCTGCCACAGCAGCGTCTCGCTGGGGACCTCGGGACCGAGGTAGCGCACGACCGGACCCATGTCGCGGTGCGTCAGCTTGAACCACGCCCGCGCGAAGGCGTCCGCGAACTCGGCGGGGTTCTCCAGGAAGCGCCGCGAGATCTGCTCGTACGCCGGGTCGATCCGGAGCGAGAGGTCGGTCGTCAGCATGGTCGGCGCGTGGCTCTTGGACGGGTCGTGCGCGTCGGGGACGGTGCCGGCGCCGCCGCCGTCCTTCGGCCGCCACTGGTGCGCGCCGGCCGGGCTCTTGAACAGCTCCCACTCGTGGCCGAACAGGATCTCGAAGAAGCTGTTGTCCCACGTCGTGGGGGTGTTGGTCCAGATGCCCTCGAGGCCGCTGGTGATCGCGTCGCCACCCGCGCCGGTACCGAAGCTGCTCTTCCAACCGAGGCCCTGCTGCTCCAGCGGCGACGCCTCGGGGTCGGGGCCGACGCTGTCCGCCGGACCCGCGCCGTGGGTCTTGCCGAAGGTGTGACCGCCCGCGATCAGGGCGACCGTCTCCTCGTCGTTCATCGCCATCCGGCGGAACGTCTCACGGATGTCGCGGGCCGCGGCCAGCGGGTCCGGGGTGCCGTTCGGACCCTCGGGGTTGACGTAGATCAGGCCCATCTGCACCGCGCCGAGGGGGTTCTCCAGGTCCCGGTCACCGGTGTATCGCTCGTCGCCGAGCCAGGTGGTCTCCGGGCCCCAGTAGACGTCCTCGTCGGGCTCCCACACGTCGACCCGACCACCGCCGAAGCCGAAGGTCTCGAAGCCCATCGACTCCAGGGCGACGTTGCCGGTGAGGACCATCAGGTCGGCCCACGACAGGCTCCGGCCGTACTTCTGCTTGACCGGCCACAGCAGTCGGCGGGCCTTGTCCAGGCTCGCGTTGTCCGGCCAACTGTTGAGCGGCGCGAAGCGCTGCTGACCGGCCCCGGCACCGCCGCGGCCGTCGCTGATCCGGTAGGTGCCGGCGCTGTGCCACGCCATCCGGATCATCAGCGGGCCGTAGTTGCCGAAGTCGGCCGGCCACCAGTCCTGCGAGGTCGTGAGCACCTGCGCGATGTCCTGCTTCACGGCGGCGAGGTCGAGGCTGTTGAACGCCGCGGCGTAGTCGAACTCCTCGCCGAACGGGTTGGCCACGGCCGGGTTCTTGGCGAGGATCTTCAGGTTGAGCCGCTCCGGCCACCACTGGCGGTTTCCGCCACCCTGCGTCGGGTGCGGGGCCCGCTCGTGCGCGACCGGGCAACCACCTCCGCCCTCCGTCTTCGCGTCTACGACGATTGCATCATGGTTCTCAGACATGGGATCCCTTCCGGACCAGGCTGATCGCGGTGCTCAGGAGCTGTGGGCGGGGGTGGGCGGTGGAGCGGTCGGGGTACAAGTCTCGCGACGGTCGATCTCGCCCCGTCCACTCCGTCGACCGGGACCCGTGCTCGTGGGGCGCGGTCGAACGGGTCGGGCGGGGCCGGCAGGGCCGCCGGATCTGGCAGGCCCGGCAGGAAGCCTCGGCGCGGACGACGCGATGAAGGCGGATACGGACTTCCGTCACGCATCGTGACGACGCTCGCCCGCCCCGATATCGAGGCGGTCACCATCCCCGACGGTCCGGAGCAGCGCGACATGATCGATCCTCACCCGCAGGCCGGCACCGCGCGGCTGCTCGGCAGTGGTCCCGTCATGTCCGTGTCTCCTGCCGTCATACGGTTTCGTACCCCTTGTCCTGGAGTCTTCCTACCCCTTGGCTACCGCCGGAACCGATCCTACGATGGACAGAGTCCAAGTCAAGATGTACGCCAGACCCATACCCAACCGGAATCCGGACGTCCGTACGTCCACCGGTAAACTTCGGGCTACCCCACCGAACCGAATAGGTGAACCCATATGAGCGACCTGCTGGAGCGACTGAGAGAGCGCGGCTGGCGGTTGACCTCCCAGCGGCGTGTCGTTGCGGAGGTCCTCGACGGCGACCACGTGCATCTCACCGCCGACGAAGTGCACGCCCGCGCGGCGCAGCGGCTGCCCGAGATCTCCCGGGCGACCGTCTACAACGCCCTGGGCGAGTTGGTCTCCCTCGGTGAGGTCATCGAGGTCTCCACCGACGGCCGGGCCAAGCGCTACGACCCCAACGCGCATCACCCGCACCAGCACCTGGTGTGCTCCTCCTGCGGAACCGTCCGCGACGTCCACCCCACCGGCAGCCCGCTGGCCGATCTGCCGGCGGACCAGCGATTCGGCTTCACGGTGTCCCAGGTCGAGGTCACCTACCGCGGACTGTGCCCGTCGTGCGCCGGGAGGACCGGCGCGGACTCCGGCGCGTAGGTACCGACCGGCGTTCCTTCTCGACCCGGGGCGGTCCACCACGACCGCCCGAGCCGCTGCCCGGATCGGCCATCGGGGATCCGGCAGGGATGAACGGGCACCGGAAACGGCAATAGGGACGCCGTGAGTACGAAGCGGTCCGACGCCGAGCCCGAAGCCGTCGACGAGGACGCGGTGGCCCGGGAGCTGTACGGGCTCTCGCCCGACGAGTTCACCGCCGCGCGTGACGCGTACGCCGCCCGGGCCCGCAAGGCCGGGAACCGTGCCGTCGCCGACCGGATCGGCAAGCTGCGGCGTCCCGTGCAGGCCGCCTGGTTGGCGAATCTGCTCGTCCGCGAACAGCGCGCGGAGATCGAGGCGTTCCTCGAACTCGGCGCGGCCATGCGGCAGGCCCAGGAGCACCTCCAGGGCCCCGAGTTGCGCGAACTCTCCCGTCGACGCCATCAGGTGATCGACGCCCTCCAGCGGCAGGCGCAGGCCCTGGCCGCCACGCGCGGACATCCCGCCGTCGCCGATTCGACCCGCCGTGCACTCCAGGACACCCTCGCCGCCGCGCTCGCCGACCCCGCCGCGGCCCGGGCACTGGCGGCCGGCACGCTCGCCGGCGCGCTGGAGCCCACCGGGGACTTCGGCCCGCTCGCCACGTCCACGCCGCCCGGGGCCACACCCGCACGGAAGAGCACGAGTACGAAGAGCACGAGTACAAAGAGCACGAGCACTCCCGCACGCGCGAGCGGCAATGGACGGGCCCGGCACGAGAAGGACGACGACACCGCCGGCGCCCGCGAGGCCACGCGCCGCGCCGCGGAACGCGAGCGTCACGAGGCCCGACTCACCCGCGCCCGCGCCGATCTGGAGGCCGCCGACACCGCGGCCGGGGAAGCCCGCGAAGCCGCGCGGGTGCTCGAACAGCGGGCCGACGCCGCCCGCGACCGGCATCGGGAGGCACTCGCCGACGCCGAGGACCTCGAACGCCGCCTCGCCGAGGCGCGGGACACGGTCGGCCGGCTCGATCGACAGGCCCGGGACGCACGACGCGCGCACGAGGACGCCGACGAACTGGCACGCACCGAGAAGTCCGCCGCGAACACCGCCCGGGCCCGGCTTCGCGACCTCGAACGAAACCGTGCGGGCCGCGGCGAATGAAACGGGCCTCGCCGGTCGGGGTCGGTGCCGGAGCGTGACTCGGCGCGCAACCGTGCCGGCCGATTCGGGCGGGGCGACGCTCGCGGGCCGAGGTCGATCCCGGCGCCCGTCTGCGCGAACGGGGCCGAAATGGCTCGTACTTCACGATCGGCGCCGCCGCGCACGACCGGGCCGGCCGAATCGGCCGTCGAGGCCCAGCGATTGGCGGCCCCGAGTGCTCGCGCGCGGCCCGCGTGAACATCTGCGGAACCGGGATCCGCCATAGATTGGGCGACGTCGGCGCGAGGCTCCGGCCGGGCCCAAAAGGCGGACCACCGGCCCGCGTCCGGCGACATCGATGCCCGGTTCCGACCGCCGAAGGATGCTCCGTGTCGATCCACCGCGACAAGCGACGCCGCAGGATTCCGATAGCCATCGCCGCGGGGGCGGTACTCGCCCTGACCGCCGGCACGCTGTCCACCGGGACCGCGCAGGCCGCCGACGACAACGTGTCCGTCGACCTGGCCGCCGTCCAACGACCGGTGCCGGCCGACACGTTCAGCGCGGACGTGACCGGATATGGCTACCACTCGTACCTCACGGTTCGCCCACCAGTTACGCCAAGCCGACTCCGCTGACGCCCCGACAGATCGTCGACGGCCGCCTGTCGATCACCCTGCCGGGTCCGTCGGTGACCCAACTCGTCCTGTCCTGACCGCCTTCACCGCACCGCCGACGGCGCCGCCCTCCCATCCGGGGCGGCGCCGTCGGCTGTCCGGCACCAGGTCGCGGCTCACGGCCGGCGGGCTTCGCGGCTCGGGGCTCGGGGCTCGGCGCACCTCGCGACTCGGCGTGACTCGGCGGTGTGCGCGGCTCAGCGGGGTTCGTCGCCCTCGATGACGATGCGGTGCATGACCCGCGGCCCTTGATAGTCGTAGGTGGCGTAGTGCTGCGTACTGCGGTTGTCCCAGAGCGCGATGTCGCCCGACCGCCAGGTGAACCGGACCTGATGCTCCGGCCGGGTCGCCTGGTCGAACAGGAAAGGCAGCAGCAACTCGTTCTCCCTTTCCTCGAGTTCGAGGATCCGGGTGGTGAAGATGCGGTTCAGGTAGAGACAGCGCCGGCCGGTGACCGGGTGGGTGCGCACGACCGGGTGCACGACCGGCGGAAGCGCGTCCTTGTCGCCGCCGCGATGCGACCGGGACTTGGCGAAGTCGTGTTCGGCGGTCAGCCCGTCGAGCATCGCGCGCATCGGCGCGGACAGCGACAGGTACGCGCTCTCCATGTCCGCCCACAGCGTGTCGCCCCCGCTCGGCGGCAGCGACACCGCGCGCAGCATCGTGCCCAGCGGAGGCCGGGCCAGGAAGGTGGCGTCGCTGTGCCAGATGTCGGCGTTGGAGATCTTGGGCCCCTCGCCGCCGGTGGCGAGCACCATCACCTCGGGCAGGTCGGGCGCGGCGGGTTCGCCGAACGGGAAGTGTTGCAGGGTGCCGAATCCGGCCGCGACATCGCGCTGCCGGTGGGCGGTGATCCGCTGATCGCGAAAGAACAGCACCTGGTGCTCGTGGAGCGCGTCCGCCAGCGCGACGTGGCACGACTCGTCGAGATCGCGGCGCAGGTCCAGGCCATGGACCTCGGCGCCGATGGTGGGGGTGAGGGGGCGTATGTCGAACACGGGCACACCTGCCATGATCGTGAGACACTCTGACTTAATCGGTTGAGACGCAATGTCTTACACTGCTCGCGTGGATGTCAAGACCGAGACCCGAGCGCGCATCCTGGACGCGGCCGAGCGCCTGTTCGCCGAGCGCGGCGTCGCCGCCGTCTCGCTGCGCGAGATCGGCGCGGCGGCCGGCCAGCGCAACAACTCCGCGGTCCAATATCACTTCGGCAGCCGCGACGCACTGGTGCGGGCGCTGTACGAGGATCGCCTGGCCCCGCTCAACGACCGCCGCCTCGAACTGCTCGCGAACCTGCCCGAGGACCGGCGCGACGACCTCGACGCCCTCGTGGACATCTATCTGCGACCCCTCGCCGAGCGCTTGCGCGCCGACTCCCGGGACAGCCACTACGCGCGGTTCGTGCACCGCTTCACGCTGGAGGGCACCCCGCTCACCCCGCCCCTGGGCGCCGATGTCACCGGCGGCATCCGCGAGGTCGTCGCGCGCCTGACGGCCGGCCTGGCGGCAAGCGCCCCCGGCGTGCCGGCCGCACACCACGCCGCCCGCCTGCGCCTGATGCAACTCCTGGTCACCGCCGCGCTCGCCGACGCCGAACGCGGCCTCGCGGAAGCCGGCGAACTCCCGCTCCCACTCGACGAATCGCTGGCGGATCTCGAGTCCGCCGCGATCGGCGTACTGACCCGCGCCGCCGCTCCCGGCTCCTGAACCACGCGCGCCGCGACCCGCGCGCCCACCCGGTCACCGGAGTCCGGGACGATCGGCGGCGGGTCGACTCGCGTCGGACGCGGGTCCCGCCAGGCCGTGCAGGAGCAGTGCGGTGAGGGTGTCGACGATCTCCCCGTCGCCGGCCCGCGGTCCGTCCTCGCCCGCGGTGATCACCGCGAACCCGAGCATCGAGACCATCGCGCCCATGGCCGCGGCCACCACCTCCGGGTCGCCCGGGAGCCGATGACCGCGCCCGCGGAGCCATTCCAGGTGCTCGCGCAGGATGCCGGTCTCCTGGGCCAGGCTCGCCCACGCGCGACCCTCGCCGGGCGGGCCGGCGAAGCTCGTCTGCATCAGAGCCACCACCACCGGCAGATGGTCGCGGATCACCCGCCAGGTGACGGCCAGATGCTCACGCAACTGCTCGGGGTCGGTCAGATCGTGATCGGCCGGATGGTCCGCCACGCCGATCTCGGTGTCGGCCTGCGTGTTCAGGTCCCGCATCAGGGCCTGGAGCAGGGCGTTCTTGTCCGCGAAGTGGGCGTAGAAGGAACCGGTGGCGCGTCCGGCCTCACGCGTGATGTCGGTGATCTTCGTGTCGAGATAGCCGCGCTCGGCGAACAGCCGCCGTGCCGCGTCCTTCAGCGCCGCCTCGGTCTCGGCCGCCTTCTCCTTGCGCACGCCCATCGACTGGCGCTCCTTCCCGGGCTTGACGTCTGGCCTGCCCGTCATCATAGTGAACCCCAGTTCGATGAATTGAGATTCACTGAATCCGAATTCAAGGAGTTGGCATGAACGTGATCGTGATCGGCGGCGGGGTGGCCGGGGCCGCGAGCGCGATAGCCCTGCGCCGGCTGGGACTGGACGTCACCGTGTACGAGGCGTACGCCGAACCGGCGGGCCGGGTGGGCTCGTTCCTGAGCCTGGCGGGCAACGGCCTGCGGGTGTTGCGCTCCCTCGGCGTACTGGAGCAGGTGCAGCGAGCCGGCTTCGCCGTGCCACGCCAGCGCATGTGGTCGAGTTCGGGCAAGCTGCTGGGCGACGTCCCGCGCGGTCGGCTCGCCGACGACGACCTGCACAGCGTGACCCTGATGCGCGGCGCGCTGGTCGAGGCGCTGCGCGCGGAGGCCGTGGCCGCCGGGGCGACCGTCGTCACCGGCGAGTGCCTGGTGGACGCGGTCGCCGGCGAGCGCGGCGTACGGGCGGTCTTCGCCGGCGGCCGTACGGCGCAGGCGTCACTGCTTGTCGGTGCGGACGGCCTCCGGTCGACCACCCGCTCGCTGCTCGACCCGCGCGCGCCCACCCCCGAGTACGCCGGCCTCTACAGCATCTCGGGCATCGCCGATGGCATCCCCCGCGACGTCACCCCGGGCACCACTCGCGGCATCGACCTCGAACCCGGCGCCTTCAACATGACATTCGCCCGCAACGGCGCCTTCATCCACCTCACCGCCCCCGACGGCCGCGTCTGGTGGGCGGCGCAGGTCTCCTGCCCCACCGCGCCCGAACTCGCACTCACCGACGAGGAGTGGCTGGGCCGCCTGGCCGGGCTCTACCGGCACGAACGCGTCCCGACCGCGATCCTCGCCGCGACCGCCGAACTGCACCGTCCCACCCTGATGCACCGGCTCGACGCGATCCCGCTGCGCCACAACGACCGCATCGCACTGCTCGGCGACGCCGCACACCCCGTCGGGGCGGGCCAGGGCGCGTCGATGGCCCTGGAGGACGCTCTGGTCCTGGCCCAGTCCCTGGCCGCGCACCCCTCGCCGGCCGCCGCGCTCTCGGCATACGACGCCGCCCGCTCGCACCGCGTCGCCAAGATGGTCAAGTCGGCCTCCGCCAACCGCGACGCCAAGACCGCCGGCCCGCTCGCCCGACGCATCCGCGACCTGGTGATGCCGGTGGCGTTCCCCCTCTTCCACGGCCGAGCCACCTCCTGGCTCTACACCCACGACTGCGGCAACCTCCCCCAACCCACCGCCTGACCCGCGCCGTTCAAATCGCCCGATGGAGCGTGTCCGCCGCCGACGACGCCGGTGTGGTGCCGCCGGACACGACGAACACGCCGTGCACGACGGTCGCGTTCAGCGCACGGATGTCCGGAGGGCGGTCTCGATGTCGGGCAGGGTGTCGAGGAGGCGGCGGGTCATCTGCCAGCGGCGGTGCCAGTAGCCGTCGAGGTCCGTCTGGTGCACGGGATCGGGTCGTTCGTAGTGCTCCCGGACGCCGTAGAACGACTGCATGGCCTGGAGCAGGGCCATCCGCGCGCACGCGAGGACCTGGTCGGCGGGCAGGTCGGGATTCTCCGAGCGGTAGGCGGCGACCAGGGTCAGCGCCGTGCCGGGCCAGTCGTCGGTGGTGGCCACGGTGAGCGGGTCGAACGCGATCCGGCCCAGTTCCCACGCCGGTGGGGCGATGCAGTCGTGCAGGTCGATGACGGCGGCGACCGTGTCGTCGGGGCCGACGAGCACGTTCGGACGGGTGAAGTCGTAGTGCACCGGCTGCATCGACACCGGGGGCAGTCCCGCGGTCAACCCGGGGGCGTGCGCCGCCAGGTCCGCGCGGCGTACCGCGACCTGGTCGCGTCGCGCGGCGTCGGCCTCCGTGTGGGGCTCGCCGATACGGCGCAGCAGCGCGTCCGCGGTGTCGAGCGCGCGTGCGGGGTCCCGGTCCCACCACAGTGGTCGGACCGGGACGAGTCGGGAGGCCCCGGGGTGCCGGGCGAAGGCGCGATGCAGGCGCCCCAGCGTCAGACCGAGGTCCTCGGCGAGCCGCGGGGACCAGGGTCGCGTGGACGTCGTCGCGGCGACGAACTCCCAGACGGACAGGGCGGGTCCGGGCTCTCGGGAGAGCGTGCGTCCGGCGCGGTCGGGGACGATGGCCGGAGTGGGTACGCCCTGAGTACGGGCGAAGTGCGTGGATTCCAGGCGCACCGCGTGCCGATCGAGGTCGTCGCCGTCCCGGTAGACCTTGGCGAAGACCCGAACGCCGTCCGACAGTCGGACCGAGAAGTTGTCGGTCTCCGCTCCGAACGGGACACGCTCCACGACGGCCACATCGAGGCCGTACCCCCGCACGAGCCGATCCGCCACGACATCCTCGAAACGTCCGGGTGTGCCATCGTGCGTCGTCACCGCCATATTGGATCACGCCCGGCATACCGCGGCCCGCGCCGCCCTCGGCGACGGACGCCACCGACCCGACGACGCGGTTCACGGTCGGCGCTCGCCCTGCTCCCCCATGCCCGCGGCGTCCGAGCCCCCTCCGGCGCGTCGGCTCCTGCCCGGCACCCGGTCGCCGCTCCGGAAGGAACATTGCCCTTGCCGGTCTTTCGACCCCGCCACCACCGCCCCGCGAAGGCCCCTTCCCCCGAGACGCCGGTGTCGCGGACTCCGCCGGCGCCGGCGCCGTCGCCCGATGTTCAGTCGGACAGGGCGGGCTGGGGAGCCGGATGTGAGTGGTCTCCGTGCTCGGCGGGGGTGTGGTCCGCCATGGCGCGCTCGACGTCCTCGGCGACCAGGTCGAGATTGAGGGCGAACGCGGCTGCGGCGCCCTGCCCCGCGGCGGTGATCACAAGCGCCTTCGGGTCGGAGACGTTGCCGACCGCCCACACTCCGAACACACTGGTCCGGCCCGCGTCGTCCGTGCTCACCCGGCCGTTCTCGTCCCGTGCGCAGCCCAGTTCGGTGAGCAGCGTGTCGTGCGGCACCATCCGCGGGACCACGAAGACCGCGCGGCGGGGGAAGACCCGGCCGTCGACCGACTCGACGCCGCACACCCGGTCCTCCGCCACCACCAGGCGCTTGATCACACCATCGGCGACGGTGACGCCGCGCGCGGCCAGCCGTTCGCGCTCCGGCGCGCCGAGGTCCAGGGTGTGCGTGAAGAGGACGACATCGTGCGACCACTGCCGGATCAGCAGCGCGTGCTGCACCGCCCCGGGATGGGTACCCAGCACACCGATGGGCGCGTCACGTACCTCGTACCCGTGGCAGTACGGGCAGAACAGCACGTCCCTGCCCCAGCGTTCCCGTACGCCGGGGAGATCGGGGAGCTCGTCCCGCAGCCCGGTGGCCACCACCACCCGGCGGGTCCTCAACACCACGCCGCCGTCCAGCCCGACCACGAAACCGGGGTCGATGCGATCCACCCGGTTCTCGAACAGGTCCACCCCGTAGCCGGCGACCTCGGCCCGACCCACCGCCAACAACTCGCCCGGCGCCATGCCGTCCCGGGACAGGAATCCGTGCATGTGCGCCGCGGGAGCGTTGCGCGGCTCGCCCGCGCCGACCACCGCGACCCGGCGACGGGACCGACCCAGCACGAGGGCCGCACTCAGCCCCGCCGCACCCGCACCCACGATCACCACGTCGTACACATCGTCGTCGCCGGTCCAGGTGGCGCGCACATCGTTCGTCGTATCGCTCAAGGCGATCACCTCCACCCCGAGCGTGCGCCCGCGACCCACGTATCAGCAAACTTCGTTGCCGATTCGGCAACGGCACATCGGGCGCGGGCATGCGCTTCCGGCCGGTCGTGGTCACGCGCGGGTACGAACGGGCACGGCCGCGAGCCACCTCCACCCGTCACCGCGCGGTCGCCGGCTCGTTGGGCGGGCGTGCCCACCGGATGCGGGGAAGCGGCCGGTGAACCAGGGCGAGGACCGGGCCCACGACGCTCCGGAGTGGAGCGCCGGCAGGCCCGGTCCGACCCGGACCCGCCCGCCATGCCGGCGACGCGTCCTACGCGACGCCGACCGCGGCCAGGGCGTACTCCACGGCCCGCGCGAGTTCGTCCGCGTCCACCGGCCGCAACACCACCTCGTCCGGGTCCTCGACCGCCTCGGCGCGCTGATCCAGGACGTCCAAGGCGACGTGTTCGGCGAATTCCGTCACCGCCGCCCGCGCCTCACGGTCCGGATCGGTGTCACCGGTGGGCGTCTCGAACACCAGGCCGACCCACAACTCCGGGTCCCGCGTCACCAAGGCCTCCCCCAGATGCACGCCGCACCCGGGCGGGCTGTCGTCGACCTCGGCGATCCCGGGCACCCGGCCGAGCATCGGCACGCCGCTCTCGTCGGTGGGTCCACCGCACGCGTGCGACGAGCACGCGCCCAACGGACACCGCCTGCCCCGGTCCTCCTGGTCCTCGATGTGGATGTCGGGAGTCATCACCGCTCCTGTCCGGGCCTGTCACGCCGACGCTTCGTCCGAATCGTGGGCGCGTTCGTCCTCGCGCCCACGACCCGGCTCGCCGTCGACTCCACCACGCCCCGGCCGCCGGCGCGCCCGGAGCGCGCCGAACGGGCGGTGACATTGCCACTAATGCCGCATTCCCCGAAGCCCTGACGCCCGCCGCGCGGGCGTCGCCTGCGCGCACCACTCGTACGCGGTCACGGAGTTCGTTCGGGCATCGCATGCCTGGGACAGGCGCGGGGGATCAACCGGGGGCGCGCCTGCGGGGGATCAGCGAGCCCGGGGCAGGACCGGGACGAGGTTGTCCCAGCGGGAGATCTCGCAACCGTCGACACGCTTGAAGCCGGCGTCGATCGAACGGCCCGCCCAGGTGCCGGTGATGCGCGCGGTGGCGGGTCCGCCATAGATCATCGTGCAGTGCGCGCCGGCGGGGACCGGCGCGAACGGGTCGCGTCCGCCGGTGGTCGTGGCGTCCAGTCGATCGCAGGCCGCCCGCGACTCGGGATGGCTGCCGCCCGCGGGGTGACATGCCAGGGTGTACGTGATCACCCCCTCGGGGTTGTCGGCAACCGTCACGGTCAAGTGGTCCACCGTGCGCGCGACGGCGGAGGGAATCGGGCATTGCACCGCGACGACAACGGCGACGGCGACGACAAGACGGCGGATCAACACGGGCTGCTCCCGGGATAGGGCGCGCGGCATCGCGCGCATGGGTCGAAAAGGAACAAGAACGACTCACCGAAGGGTCGGATTCGACCGGCTCGCCTCGACCGTCGCGGCCGAGCCGCGCGGCTCCGGACTCGCTCCGGACTCGCTGCGGAGTGGCTCCGGATCCACCCATGTCCTCAACGTAGTCGATCGCACACGTCGAGTAATCGGGTTTCACCGTTCCCGCGCAACCGGAAGCCCGTCACCGCGCCCCGACCCGCGCGAAGTCGCCGCCACTCCCACCCGGCCCTCCCGAAACCGGGCCGCCGGCGACGCGAACGACCCGACGCGCACCGTGACCGACCGCCCGTAGTATCGGAGTTCGATATCGGATTCGTCACCTGGTGGGTGACCCGGGGAGGGGTGGTCGACGGGTGCGGGAGTTCCAACGAGGTGCGGTGCGACTGCACATCCTCCACCACGCGGCCGAGGACGAGATCCACGGTGCGTGGATGGCCGAGGAACTGGCCGGTCACGGCTACCGGATCAGCCCGGGCACGCTCTACCCGACGCTGCACCGCATGGAGGCGGACGGGCTGCTGACCTCCGAGCAGCGGGTGGTCGAGGGCCGCACCCGCCGCGTGTATCGGGCGACCGACGCGGGCTTGGCCGCGCTGGCCGAGGACCGCCGGGCGCTGGCGGAACTGGCCCGCGAGGTGTTGCCCGAAGCGGACCGGCCCCGCCGGTAGCCGGCGGCCGGTTCCCCCACGACGACCCGACGATCCGTCAGGCGCCGGCGAACCTCCTGCGCAGGCCGTAGCCGGCGGCGCCCGCCGCGAGCACCGCGGCCCCCCACACCACCGAGGCCACGGGGAGCGAGAAGGCCAGCACCAGGCAACCGGCCGTGCCGAGGATCGGCACGGCCCGCGGCGGGCGGCCCTCGGTCGGAGTGAGCGTCCAGGCACTGGCGTTGGCGATCGCGTAGTAGGCCAGCACGCCGAACGAGGAGAACCCGATCGCGCCGCGCACGTCCGTCGTGCCGGCCAGTACGGCCACCACCGCGCCGACCGCGAGCTCGGCGCGGTGCGGAACCTCGAATCGCGGATGTACGGCGGCCAGGACGTGCGGCAGATGCCGGTCGCGGGCCATCGCCAGCGTGGTGCGGGAGACGCCCAGGATCAGCGCCAGCAACGAGCCGAGCGCCGCGACGACCGCCCCGACGCGCACCAGCGGCGCGAGTTCGGGGACGCCGGCGGCGCGTACGGCCTCGGCGAGCGGGTCGGCGGTGTGCGCGAGGCGCTCGGGTCCCAGCACCGCGAGCACTGCCGCGGCGACGGCCGCGTACACCACCAGGGTGATGCCCAGCGCGGTCGGGATCGCCCGGGGGATGGTCCGCTTCGGGTCGCGGACCTCCTCGCCGAGGGTGGCGATGCGCGCGTACCCGGCGAACGCGAAGAACAGCAGACCGGCCGCCTGGAGCACTCCGCCGAACGTGGCGTCCGCGCCGATCCGCAGGTGCGCGCCGTCGCCGGTACCGCCGGTGAGGCAGGCGGCGACCACGGCGGCGAGCACCGCGAGCACGACCGCGACGATCCCCCGGGTCAGCCACGCGGCCTTCTGTACCCCGACATAGTTGACCGCGGTCAGCGCCACCACCGCGGCCACGGCGACCGCGTGCGCCTGGCCCGGCCACGCGTAGGAGCCGACGGTCAGCGCCATGGCCGCGCACGAGGCGGTCTTGCCGACCACGAAGCCCCACCCGGCCAGGTAGCCCCAGAAGTCGCCGAGGCGCTCGCGTCCGTACACGTACGTGCCGCCGGACTGCGGGTAGCGGGCCGCCAGCCGGGCCGAGGAGGTGGCGTTGCAGTAGGCCACCACCGCGGCCAGCGCCAGAGCCGGCAGCAGACCCGAGCCCGCCGCGCCCGCGGCCGGCGCGAGCGCCGCGAAGATGCCGGCGCCGATCATCGACCCGAGCCCGATCACCACGGCGTCGAAAACGCCCAGATGGCGCTTCAGCTCCCCCGCCTCGGCAGACGCCGCCGACATCCCCATCGCTCGCTCCCCGACCGCGCTTCACATCCATTACGGACCCCGATATCGGATCACGATATAGGACCGACCCATCGCGCCGCCGACAAAGCCCGAACAGCGGTGCGACGTCGAAACGCGGCCGGCAGCGCGGCCACGAGCCCCCCGGAGACCCGGGCGACTCGCGGCACACGCTGCCGTGCGAACAAAACGGTGCGGTGCGGTGCGGTGTGCTGTGGCGCGGTGCGGTGCGTCGCACCGTGCTGCGATCAGCCCTGAGGCGGCAGATCGTAGACGTGGTCCGGAGTGATGATGGACGTGATCGCCTTGGCGAAGAGCGTGCTCGGCTCGGAACCGTCGTGCAGGATGTCGGTGTTGAGCAGGATCACCATGGTGGCGTCCTGCTCCGGCAGGTACATCGTCACGCTCTCGTAGCCCGGCAGCGAGCCGTTGTGCCCGACCCAGCCGTGGGTCCGGAACAGGCCCAGGCCGTACCCGGCGTCGTCGAAGTTCGGTACCGGGATGAACTTCTCCCGCTCCGCCTGGGTAGCCGGGGAGAGCAGCGTGCCGGTGGCGACCACCTTGGCCCAGCGGCGCAGATCGTGCAGGTCGGAGATCATCGCGCCCGCCGCCCAGCCCCAACTCGGGTTCCAGTCGGTCGCGTCGACGACCTCGCCGGACAGCGTCTGGTCGGTGTACCCGTGCGCGTGCGGCGACGGGAACTCGGCGCCCTCCGGGAACAGGGTGTGGCGCAGCTTGGCCGGGCCGGTGACGCGTCGGTGGATGAACTCGGCGAGCGGCATCCCGCCGAGCTTCTCCACAACGAGACCGAGCAGGACGGTGTTGGTGTTGGAGTACTGGAACTGTGTACCCGGAGCGAAGACGTTCGGGTGCCGGAAGGCGTACGCCAGCAGTTCCTGCGGGGTCCACGGGCGGGTCGGGTCGCCCAGCAGGGTGGTCACGAACTCCTCGTCGAAGGTGTACGAGAACAGGCCGCTGCGCATCTCCGCCATCTGCCGGATGGTGATGTGTTCGCCGTCGGGGACGCCGTCGATGTAGTCGGAGATCGGGTCGTCCAGCCCGATCAGTCCGTCGTCGACCAGTTCCAGCAGGGCGGTGATGGTGAAGGTCTTGGTCTCGCTGCCGATCCGCATGTTGAGGTCGGGCGTCATCGGCGCACCGGTCTCCTTGTCGGCCACGCCGGTGGACCGGACGTAGTTGCCGCGTCCGGGCAGCCACAACCCCACGGTCACGCCGGGCACGCCGGCCTCCTGGCGGGTGCGCTCGATCGCCTCGTCGAGGCGGGCCACGAGCGCGGGGTCGAGTCCGTGGTGCGGGGGACGGTCGTCGTTGTGCGGGTCCGCGGCGACCACGACGGCCGTCGGCCGCGAGGCCTGTGCCGCGGGCGCGGTCAGGGTGAGCGGGACCAGTGCGGTGAGGGCGAACAGGGCGGTGGCGAGTCGGCAGGCGGGGGCACGACGCATGGCGGGACGTCTCTTCCGGGAGTGCGGGGACTTTGTCGGCCAAGATCACCATCCGCCCCGGCCCCGGCCCCCGCGCCCCCGAACACGCCCCGGCGATTCCACCCGTACGGCCGCACCGGCCCCCGCCGCCGGCGCGCGGACGTCACGCGGTCCACCGGAAGAGGGCGTCACACGCCGCCGGAAGAGGCGTCGCATCCCACCGGAAGGCGCGTCACGCACCCCCGGAGGACACCTCACCCGGTCCCCCGGCAGCGGCCTCGCCGGTCCGCCGCAGGAGGAGATCGGTCACCAGGGCGAGCGGGGGCCAGTTCAGCCGGCCGTGGCGGGCTACCGCGAAGACGCGCTGTTCCACCTCCGGGACGGCGAGCGGGACCAGCCGCACCCCGGGCAACGGCTCGGTGTGCATGGGCAGCAGGCCCACGCCGAGACCGGCGACGATCATGCCCTGCACCAGGTCGAGGCTGTCGGCCTGGTGCGTGATGTGCGGGGTGAACCCCGCAGTCGAGGCGAGCGTACGGATGACGGTCTCGTCCGCGGTGTTGCGGGAGTTGACGATCCAGGAGTGGGCGTCGAAGCGGGCGAACACCTCCGCTGTCGTCCCCTCGCCGGCGTCGGCGTGCGCGGGAACGCCCAGCCCCCATCGGGCGGTCCACAGCGCGGTGGTCCGCACGCTCGGGTCCTCGGCGGCCGGCGCCAGGTTGTAGTCGTAGGTGAGCGCAAGGTCCGTACCGTCCTCCGCCAGGAGTTCCAGCGCCTCGGCGGGTTCGTGCTCGCGGATCAGGACCCGGACCCGCGGATGGGCGACGGCGAGGTCGATGACCACGGGCAGCAGACGGGTCCGGATGGCGGTGGCGAACCCGGCGACGCGCACGGTGCCGTTGGGCTCCGCGCCGGGCGAGAGGTCGTGCCGCGCCGCCTCCACCGCGGCGAGGATGGTCACGGCGTGTTCCGCCAGCCGACGCCCCGCCGGAGTGAGCCGGACCCGGCGCCCCTGCGGCTCGATCAGGGCGGCACCCATGTCTCGGGCCAGCGCGGCGATCTGCTGCGAGACCGTCGAGGTGGTGGTTTCCAACATGTCCGCGACCGCGCGCATGGATCCCAGCCGGGCCAATTCCACCAATATCTGCAGCCGTCGGGTCTCCACCTCCCCATTGTCCACGATTGACGAACGATATGTTTCGAATCGGCACGTGGACACGAACAATGCCGAGGTCATCTACTTGATCCCATGAGCACGCCGCAATCACGCACCCGACTCGCGATCGCCCGGCCGCGCCTGCCGGACCCGGCGACCGGAGCCCTGATGGCCGTGGTCTCCATGTCCACCGTCCAGCTCGGGCTGGCGCTCTCGGTACCGCTGATCGACCGGCTCGGCGCGCTGGGAACCGCCGGGCTGCGCCTGGCGTGGGCCGGCGTGCTCCTGCTGGTCCTCGTGCGCCCGCGCCGCCGCGACTTCGCCGGCCGGGACCTGGGGGCGTGCGTCATGCTCGGTGCGGTGAGCGGCGGCATGATGCTCTTCTTCATGCTCGCCGTGGCGCGCCTGCCACTCGGCACCGCGAGTGCCCTGGAGTTCCTCGGGCCGCTGGCCGTCTCCCTGTACGGATCGGGCGGTGGACGCAGGCACTGGACGGCCATGGCCGGCGCGGGCGTGCTCCTGCTGACCGAACCCTGGCACGCGGGCACCGATCTCGCCGGTGTGGGCTTCGCGTTGGCCGCCGCGGTCTGTTGGGCGGCGTACATCCTGCTGACCCAACACATCGGCGATCGGGTCACCGGCCTGAACGGGCTGGCCGTCTCGATGTCCGTGGCCGGCCTCCTCGCCGTCCTCGTCGCCGCTCCCACCGGGTTCGGTGGCCTGACCTGGCCCCTGCTCGCGGCCATGCTGGGGCTGGCCGCGATGAGCGCCGTACTGCCGTTCACCCTCGAATTCCTCGCGTTGCGCCGGCTCACCACGTCCGCCTTCGGCACGCTGATGAGCCTGGAGCCGGCCATCGCGCTCCTGATGGGCCTGCTGGTGCTCGACCAGATACCCGGTCCGGTACCCGCGGCCGGCGTCGTCTTCGTGGTGATCGCCGGCATCGGCGCAACCCGCACGGGCGCCCGCACAAGCCCCGAACCCCGGGACCCGCACGCCGACCCGCCGCGTCCGCGCCCCGTCGCCCGGGAAGCGTGCTGAGCGGGCCGAACCACCGGCCGGCGCACGGTCGGCGATCCGTGCGCGCCGAGCCGGATCCGGGACCTAACGGGTCTCGGCCCCGGCCCCCGTGCCCGCTCGCCACTCCGCCGACTTCCCCGGCTCCGCCGACTCCGCCGACTCCGCCGATTCGGCAGGTCGACGATCGTGCCCCAGGAGCCGCGCCGCGCAGTACACCATGGCCGCGAAGGCCGCGTCGGACAGCAGCATCAGGCCGATCGCGTACGAGCCGGTCCCGCTGTAGACCGAGCCCATGATCAGCGGTGGCACGAAGCCGCCGAGACCGCCCGCCGCACCGACCAGACCGGTGACCGTGCCGACCTTGTCCTTCGGCGTCAGGTTGGCGACCAGCGCGAACACCGCGCCGCTGCCCGCGCCGAGCATGCCGGCCATTACCAGGAACGCGATCGTGCCCTGCGGCATCAGGTCCGGGCTGAACGCCTGCCACACGGCCGCCACGCCGAGCACCGCGTACGACCCGATCAGCACCTTCGCCGGCCCGATCCGGTCGGACAGCGCGCCGCCGATCGGCCGACACAACACCGCGATCACGGTGAAGCCGGCCGCGCGGGTGGACGCCGAGTCCTGGCTCACCGCGTACACCTCGCGCAGGTAGGTGGGCAGGTACACGCCGAACGCGACGAACCCGCCGAAGGACACCGCGTACAGCAGCGCCATCGGCAGCGTCGAGGGCTGCTTGAGCGCGGCGGTGAAGCGCGGACCGAACAACCGGTCGGGCACGGTGCGCCCGGGGGCGTCCCGCACCACCAGGGCGGCGATCAGGCCGTACCCGATCAGGACGCACGCGACCAGGTAGAACTGGAAGTTCGGGTCGTCCACCCAGCGCAGCAGCCGGGGCGTGAAGAACGCGGCGATCGCGGTGCCGCCGGTGCCGATGCCGAAGACGCCGATCGCGGTACCGCGCTTGTCCGGCGGGAACCACGCGTTGACGTAGGGCACGCCGACCGCGAAGAAGCTGCCGCCGACACCGAGCACGAACCCGACCACGAGCAGCATCGCGAACGAGTCGAACACGCTCAGGGCAAGCACCGGCAGCACGGTCAGGAAGCTGATCGCCGGCACCATCATCCGCGCGCCGTAGCGGTCGGTCAGCGCGCCGGCCGGGATCCGCCCGAGCGCGCCGACCAGGACCGGCACGGCGACCAGGAACGACTGCTGGAACGAACTGAGCCCGAGGTCTTCCTTGTAGGTGGGGCCGAGCGGGCTGATCAGGCCCCAGGCCCAGAAGTTGATCAGGATGCCGAAGGTGGCGACCGCGAGGTTGACCCAGGCGGCGCGCGGCACCCGGGCACCCCTCGCCCGAGCCGCAGGCCGAGTCTGCTCCACGTGTGATGGTCCCTTCGCGTGTTCTGCGCCCAGGTGGCCGGACACGGTGAGCTATGCACCCGAATCCGATGACCGAACCGTTATATATAGGACATTGACTCGCATTCAGGACGCGGAGCAGTCGCCTCGAAGGGTCGTCATGGACAACGGTTCGCCCCCGCCCGCAGACCGATCGTCCGCAGACCCGTCATCCTCGGACGCCTCACCCGCAGACCCGCTCCCGATCGGCCCGCCGCCCTTCGACCCGCCCCCGGCACCCGGCCTGGACGGTCCCGCGAGCGACCTGCTCCTGCGCACCGGCCGGTTCTTCCGGCGCAACGCGGTGGTCTCGCCGGACCTGCGCACCCAATACCGCCGGGGCGGCAGACAGGGCGACGTCTTCTACCGCGAGCGATGGAGCCACGACAAGGTCGTCGACTCCACCCACGGCGTCAACTGCACCGGCTCGTGTCGCTGGAAGGTGTACGTCAAGGACGGCGTGATCACCTGGGAGACCCAGGCCACCGACTATCCCTCGGTCGGTCCCGACCGGCCCGAATACGAACCGCGCGGCTGCCCGCGCGGTGCCGCGTTCTCCTGGTACACCTACTCCCCCACCCGGGTGCGCTTCCCCTACGTGCGCGGGGTGCTCCTCCGGATGTACCGCGAGGCCCTACAGCGCCTCGGCGACCCGGTCCTGGCCTGGGCCGACGTGGTCGGCGACCCCGAACGCCGCCGGCGCTACCAACGCGCCCGGGGCCGGGGCGGTCTGGTCCGGGCGACGTGGGACGAGGCGGTCGAGATGGTCGCCGCCGCGCACGTGCACACCATCAAGACCCACGGCCCCGACCGGGTCGCCGGGTTCTCGCCGATCCCGGCGATGTCGATGGTCTCGCACGCGGCCGGCGCGCGCTTCATGAGCCTGATCGGCGCGCCGATGTTGTCCTTCTACGACTGGTACGCCGACCTGCCGGTGGCCTCGCCGCAGGTGTTCGGCGACCAGACCGACGTGCCCGAGTCGGGCGACTGGTGGGACGCGGCGTACCTGTTCATGTGGGGCTCCAACGTGCCCGTCACCCGTACGCCCGACGCGCACTGGATGGCGGAGGCGCGCTATCGCGGGCAGAAGGTGGTGGTGGTCGCGCCGGACTACGCGGACAACGCGAAGTTCGCCGACGAATGGCTGCACCCGCACCCGGGCACCGACGCCGCGCTGGCCATGGCGATGGGCCACGTGATCCTCAAGGAGTGTTTCGTCGACCGGACGGTCGACTTCTTCGACGGCTACGTCAAACAGTTCACCGACCTGCCGTTCCTGGTCACCCTGACCGAACGCGCCGACGAGCCCGGCGCGTACACCCCCGCCAAGTTCCTGCGCGCCGCCGATCTCGCCGACCCGATCGCGGCGGGCGCACACCCGCACGGGCCGACCGGCCCGGCGGACGAGGGCGCGGACTGGAAGACCGTGCTCCTGGACGAGCGCACCGGCGAACCCGTCGTCCCCGGCGGCTCGATCGGCTTCCGCTGGACCGAATCCGGGAAGGGCCACTGGAACCTCGACCTGGCCGGCGTCCGCCCGCGACTGACCCTGCACCGGGATCCGCGCGCACACGGCGTCGAGGTGCTGCTGCCCCGCTTCGACACCGAGGGCGGCGCCCACGGCCAAGGGCGCGGCGAGGTGCTGCGCCGGGGTGTACCGGCCCGTCGACTCACCCCCGACGGCCCCCTGGTCACCACGGTGTTCGACCTGCTCCTCGCCCAGTACGGAGTGCCTCGCGAGGGCCTGCCGGGCACCTGGCCCACCGGCTACGGCGA
The DNA here is from genome assembly GCF_055558835.1 of Embleya sp. NPDC025285. NCBI lineage: Bacteria > Bacillati > Actinomycetota > Actinomycetes > Kitasatosporales > Streptomycetaceae > Embleya > Embleya sp. NPDC025285. The sequence goes on along the minus strand of NZ_JBVHLU010000016.1, from coordinate 57,864 downwards.
CGCGACCCAACCGGGCACACCCGCGTGGCAGGAGACGCTCACCTCGGTGCCGGCGGCGCGCACGGTCAAGATCGCCCGCGAATTCGCCGACACCGCCGAGCGGTCCAAGGGCCGCTGCATGATCCTGATGGGCGCCGGCACCAACCACTGGTTCCACTCCGAGACGATCTACCGCACCTTCCTGGCCCTGCTGCAACTCACCGGCTGCCAGGGCCGCAACGGTGGCGGCTGGGCGCACTACGTGGGTCAGGAGAAGTGTCGGCCGGCCACCGGGTGGGCCACCCTCGCGAGCGCCAACGACTGGTCCCGGCCGCCGCGGCAGATGATCGGCACCGCGTACTGGTACCTCAACACCGACCAGTGGCGCTACGACGGCTTCACCGCCGACGTGCTGGCCTCGCCGCTGGGCGCGGGCGACCTGACCGGGATGACCGGCGCGGACTGCCTGGCGATGTCGGCCCGGCTGGGCTGGATGCCCTCGTACCCCACCTTCGACCGCAACCCGCTGGACCTGGTCGACGAGGCCGACCGCGCCGGCGCCGACCCCGTCGAGCACACGGTCGAGGCCCTGCGCGACGGGAGACTCGGCTTCGCCTGCGAGGACCCGGACGCGCCGCGGAACTGGCCGCGGGTGCTCACCGTGTGGCGCTCCAACCTGCTCGGCTCCTCCGCCAAGGGCGCCGAATACTTCACCAAACACCTTCTGGGCACCGACAGTTCGCTGCGCGCCGAGCAGGCGCCGCCGGACTCCCGGCCGCGCGGGGTGCGTTGGCGCGAACAGGCCCCGGAGGGCAAGCTCGACCTGCTGCTGTCGCTGGACTTCCGGATGACGTCCACGACGCTGATGTCGGACGTGGTGCTGCCGGCCGCGACCTGGTACGAGAAGCACGACCTGTCCTCCACCGACATGCACCCCTTCGTGCACGCGTTCACCCCCGCGATCGACCCGCCGTGGCAGGCTCGCACCGACTTCGACACGTTCCACGCGATCGCCGCGCGCTTCAGCGAACTGGCGCGCGAACACCTGGGCACCCGCCGCGACCTGGTGGCCACCGCGCTCCAGCACGACACCCCCGGCGAGATCGCCCAACCCGGCGGGACCGCGCCGGACTGGCGCGCCGGTCGGTGCCCGCCGGTGCCGGGCCGGACCATGCCGAACCTGACCGTGGTCGAGCGCGACTACACCGCGGTGGCGGCCAAGATGGCCACCCTGGGACCGCTCGCCGAGGCGCTGGGCCTGCCGGTCAAGGGCATCACCTTCGACGTGCGGGCCGAGATCGAGGACCTGCGCCGGCTCAACGGCACCGCGCGCGGCGGGGTCGCCGACGGCCGCCCGCTCGTCGACACCGCCGTACGGGCCTGCGACGCGATCCTGACCCTGTCCGGAACGACCAACGGCAGGCTGGCCGTTCAAGGATTCCGCACCCTGGAGGCGCGCACCGGACAGCCGATGGCGCACCTGGCCGCCGAACACGAGGGCAAGCGCATCGGCTACGCGGACACCCAGGCCCGGCCCGAGCCGGTGATCACCTCGCCGGAGTGGTCCGGCAGCGAGGCCGGCGGCCGTCGCTACACCGCGTTCACCCTCAACACCGAACACCTCAAACCCTGGCACACCCTCACCGGCCGCCAGCACTTCTTCCTCGACCACGACTGGATGCACGAACTCGGCGAGGCGCTGCCGGTCTACCGGCCGCCGCTGGACATGCACCGCCTGTTCGGCGAACCCCGCCTGGGCCCGGACGGCAACCGCGAGGTGACGGTCCGCTATCTGACCCCGCACAACAAGTGGTCGATCCACTCCGAGTACCAGGACAACCTCTTCATGCTCTCGCTCTCGCGCGGCGGACCGGGCATCTGGCTGAGCACCGCCGACGCGCGGGCGATCGGGGTCCGCGACAACGACTGGATCGAGGCGGTCAACCGCAACGGTGTGGTCACCGCCCGCGCGGTGGTCTCGCACCGGATGCCCACCGGCACCGTCTACATGCACCACGCGCAGGATCGCACCGTGGGCGTGCCCAAGGCGCAGAGCACCGGCAAACGCGGCGGCATCCACAACACGCTCACCCGCGTCCTGCTCAAACCCACCCATCTGATCGGCGGATACGCGCAACTGAGCTGGGCGTTCAACTACCTGGGTCCGACCGGCAACCAACGCGACGAGGTCACCGTGATCCGCCGCCGCTCGCAGGACGTGGAGTACTGAGATGCGCGTGATGGCCCAGATCGCCATGGTGATGAACCTCGACAAGTGCATCGGCTGCCACACCTGCTCGGTCACCTGCAAACAGACCTGGACCAACCGCGGCGGCGTGGAGTACGCGTGGTTCAACAACGTCGAGACCCGCCCCGGCCAGGGCTACCCGCGCCGCTACGAGGACCAACGGCAGTGGCAGGGAGGTTGGCGGCGCAACAGGCGCGGAAGGCTGCAACTGGCTTCCGGCGGACGGCTGCACCGACTCTCGCGGATCTTCTCCAACCCGAGAATGCCGACCATCGCGGACTACTACGAGCCCTGGACCTACGACTACCGCAACCTCACCGACGCCCCGCTCGGCGACGACATCCCGGTCGCCCGTCCGCGCTCGCTGCTCAGCGGCGAGCCGATGGAGATCACCTGGAGTTCCAACTGGGACGACAACCTCGGCGGCACCGCCGAACTCGGGCACCTGGACCCGATGGTGGCCAAGACCCGGGAGAAGGTCGCGGACAAGGTCCGCTTCGAGTTCGAACAGACCTTCATGTTCTATCTGCCCAGGATCTGCGAACACTGCCTCAACCCCTCGTGCGTGTCCGCCTGCCCGTCCGGCGCGATGTACAAGCGCAGCGAGGACGGCATCGTCCTGGTCGACCAGGACGACTGCCGCGGCTGGCGCATGTGCGTCACCGCCTGCCCATACAAGAAGGTCTACTTCAACCACAAGACCGGCAAGGCCGAGAAGTGCACGATGTGTTACCCCCGGATCGAGGTGGGGCTGCCGACCGTGTGCTCGGAGACCTGCGTGGGCCGGTTGCGCTACCTCGGCGTCGTCCTCTACGACGCGGACGCGGTATTGGCGGCGGCCTCCGTCGAGGACGACAGGGACCTGTACCGGGCCCAACTGGGCGTGTTCCTGGACCCCGAGGACCCCGCCGTGCGGCGCGCGGCCGAGGAGGCCGGCATCACCCACGCCTGGATCGAGGCGGCCCGCCGCTCACCGGTGTACGCGCTGATCGCCGAGTACCGGGTCGCCCTGCCCCTGCACCCGGAGTTCCGGACCATGCCGATGGTCTGGTACATCCCGCCCCTGTCCCCGGTGGTCGACGCGCTGACCTCGACCGGCTTCGACGGTGAGGAGGCCGGCAACCTCTTCGGCGCGATCGACACCCTGCGCGTCCCGCTCGAGTACCTCGCCGAGTTGTTCACCGCCGGCGACACCGCGCCGGTCCGCGCGGCGCTGGAACGGCTCGCGGCCATACGCTCCTACATGCGGGCGATCAACCTCGACGAGGAACCGGACGAGGCCGTGGCCGCCCTGGCCGGTCTTACCGGGCAGGAAGTGCGGGACCTGTACCGCCTGTTGGCGATCGCCAAGTACGACGAGCGCTACGTGATCCCCACCGCCGCGATCGGCGACGCCCGCCGCCTGGAGGAATCCGCGCTGCCCGGCGGATGCAGCCTGGACTTCGACGGCGGGCCGGGAATGGGCGGATCCGGGCCCTTCGGCGAGGCGTCCGGGAGACCGGTACCGGTGAGCGTGGAGAACTTCCACGCCCTGCGCGACCGCGGCACCGCCGACCGGCCCGCGGACACCTCGGGCCCCGGCGCCCGGGTGAACCTGCTCAACTGGGACGGCAACGGTCGACCGGCCGGGCTGTTCCCCGAACGCGAAGAGGGGGGCACGCACCGATGAGGTCGCTCACCAACCGGTTCCGGGCCAAGTCGGCCCGGCTCGACGATCGGTACTCGACAGCGGTGATCCGCCAGGCCGCCGCGTTGTGCCTGCACTACCCGGACGAGATCTTCCACTCCCGGGTGCCGCTGGTGCGCGGCGCGCTGGCACAGATCGTTCCGAGGCCGGCCGGCGCACTGCTGACGGCCTTCCTCGACGACGTGTGCGCGTGGCCGGCGGCCGAGCTTGCCGCGCACTACGTGACCGTCTTCGATATGCGCAACCGGCGGAGTCTGTACCTGAGTTGGTGGCGCGAGGGCGACACCCGACGGCGCGGCGAGGCACTGGTGACCTTCAAGCGCATCTATCGCGAGCACGGCCTGGAGTTCACCGGCGAGGAACTGCCGGACTTCCTGCCCGCGGTGCTGGAGTTCGCCGCCACCGGCGGTCCCGGACCGGCCGCGGCCGGCGAGGCGCTGCTGGGCGAACACCGCCCCGGCATCGAGCTGTTGCGGTTCGCGCTGCTCGACGTGGGGACCCCGTACGCGGGCGTCCTGGAGGCGGTGTGCGCAACGCTGCCCGGCGCCTCCCCCGCGGACCGCGCCCAGGCCCGCGCCCTCGCGCACACCGGGCCACCGCGCGAGGACGTGGGCCTGGACGGCTATCGAGCGCGCGGGGTCGAGCGATGAACACCATGTTGTGGGCGGTGCTGCCGTATCTGGCCCTGGTCGTCCTCGTCGGCGGGACCGTCTGGCGCCACCGCTACGACAAATTCGGCTGGACCACCCGCTCCTCCCAGTTGTACGAGTCGCGACTGCTACGGATCGGCAGCCCGCTGTTCCACTACGGCCTGCTGTTCGTGATCGCCGGGCACGTCGTGGGCCTGTTGATCCCGCAGTCGTGGACGGACGCGGTGGGCGTCGGCGAACACGCCTACCACGTCGCGGCCACCGCCCTGGGGCTGGTCGCCGCGCTGATGACAATCGCCGGCATCGTGCTGCTGATCCTGCGCCGGCGCACCACCGGCCCGGTGTTCTCGGCCACCACCCGCAACGACAAGCTGATGTACGTCTTCCTCGCCGGCACCATCCTCGCGGGCACCGCCGCGACGTTGTGGAACACGGTGGGCCCGCACGAGCACAACTACCGCGAGACGATCGCCCCGTGGTTCCGCAGCCTGTCCTACCTGCGGCCGAGAACGGAGCTGATGGCCGAGGCACCGACCACCTACCGGGTACACGTCGTGCTCGCGATGCTGCTGTTCGCGCTGTTCCCGTTCACCCGCCTCGTGCACGCCTTCAGCGCGCCACTGGGCTACCTCTTCCGCCCGTATGTCGTCTATCGCAGCCGCGATACCCGCTCGCCGGGCGCGACGGAACCCCGACGCGGCTGGGAGCGGGTCGGCCGGTAACGGCGGGGCCGGACTTCGCGGGGCGGAGTGCTCGGCAATCAAGGTCGGAGAGCGTGGTCGGAGAGTGTGGTCGGAGAGCGTGCGGCAGGGCATCGGGTGGCCGAAAACGCGTGGTCCGGGCGGCCCGAGGGGTCGGCGTTTGCCCCCCGCAAAGCCGGCAAATGCCTTGCGCGGTACGGAGTTTGCGAACAAGGATCGGGGGCGCTTTGCCTCTTCCACTCGCATTCCCGGAGGGAATTTCTCATGCGCAAGCGTGCCGCACTGCTGACCACGACACTCGCCATCGCGTCGATGACGGCGCTCGGCGCCCCGGCCCAGGCGACGACGGCGAAGGCCCCACCGGCCTCGACGACGGTGGCGTCGGCCCCGGCCCAGGCGGCGGCCGGCTGGCTGTTCATCGACTACTACACGACCCGGAACAAGTGTGTGGACGCCGGCCAGCAGTACCAGCGTGAGGGCTTCTCGACCTGGAAGTGTCCGTACGACATCCTCCTGGGCTACTTCGCGCTCTACGTCAAGTAGGCGCAGGGAGGCAGCCGCCCGTCGGCGCGTACCGAGCAGACGCCGAGCACGCGCAGTCCCCGTGTGCGCGCCGCCGACGCGCCTCGACGCAGGCCCAGACGTCGTGGCCCGGACGCCAACCGATCCTGGGGCTGCATCACTTGGCACCATCGGGCACATGCGACAGGCTGCCCGAGAGACGACGAACGACATGGATCGGCGTCTCGGGCAACACACCCACACGCGTGGTCGGGCGGGCTGCGGGCGACTCGGGGGCCTGGCCGGAGGTGGTACTTCGGCAGGGAGCGCCGAGCCCCGTCCGTAATCCACGCGGTGGGCCACATCGGGTATCCCGGGCAGTGGCGATCGGCGGCCTGGACAGCACGCCGCGAACCCCCACCCGGGATCCCGATCACCGATTCCGCGCGGGGCAGGACACCGACCGTCCTCCCCGTGCGTGGTCGTCGCACCGCGCCCCGACACCACCCGCGAGCCTCCCGACCCGGCGCCACCCGTGAGCCCCGATCCGGCCGAGGCCGGCACTTCCCGGTCCCCTCGCGCACATCGGATAGTGGCGCCCGACGTGTGTGGCTAGGTTCGACCACCATGATCAACCGAAAATCCGTACGGTCCAGACGACGTGTGCTGATAGTCGTCGCCGGCGCCGTGGCGATTCAGGTCGGATTGGGGGCCGGGGCGTTCGCGGCCCTGGACTCCGGGAGCTCGACCAAGGGCCCCACCGGACCGCAGGCGTGCACCACCCGCCCGAATCCGGACGCGCCGGAGGCCGGAGAGGAGCGCGGTTGCTTCTCGGTGGACGCCACCGTCGATCACGCCCTCGCGGTCGGCGAGACCGCCGGCGTCCGGTTCGTGGTGAGCGCCCAGATCGCGGCGAAGGGTGTGCGCGTCGAGGCGGATCTGCCCGCCAACCTCGCCTGGGTCGACCCGCCCGTGGGACTGACCCTGTCCTCGCATCCCTCGCCCAACCCCGTGCACCTGGGCGGCATCAACCGTGCGGGCACCGTGCGTTCGTTCAAGGCCGGGCAGTCCGTCACCTACACGGGACGGATCGTCGCGAAGGCGGCCGGTCCCGCGGAGGTCAAGGTGCGCGCCGCTGCCGACCTGCGCGCGGGAGTGGACGCCGCCGAGGACCTGATCCCGCTCACCGTGGGCGCGGCCCCGGGCATGTCGAGCTTCGGCGCGCAGCGGTCGACCGACGCGGACTCCGTCGAGGTCTCGCCCGACGTCACGCCGCAGGAATCGACACCGCACCTGACGGCCGAGTCGTTGTCCCCGGCCGGTCTGGCCGCACCCGCCGGCGACGACCCGCCGGCACCGCGCGCCCTCGTCGCCGCCGCGGCACCGACCGCCTGCGCGACCGGCAAGTGGCTGTACGTCGACGAGAAGGGTGTCACCCGGCCGGTGGTCAACATGACCGTCGAGGCGTGGGACGCCGACACGAGCAACGCGCACGACCGGCTCGCCTCCGGCCTCACCGGGACCAAGGGCGAGTACAAACTGTGCTTCGACAACGCCGAGAGCAACAATTCGGGCCAGGACGTCTACGTCAAGCTCACCACCACCAACAAGAACTGGCGCGTCCAGGCCACCGGCACCACGAACGCGTTCACGTTCAACACGCCCACGGTCTCCAACGTCGCCAACGGAAGCACCACCTCGTTCGGCGACCGCAAGCCCGGCGCGGCCGACAGGATGCGCGCGCTGCACGCGTTCGACGCGCTCAACGACGCGTGGAAGTGGGTACCGGGCAACACCTGCTGGGACGGCCTGGACACCACGTGCCGGCAGGTCGTGCTCAACTGGGCACCGGACTCGACGGTCGGCAACTACTACGGGAACAAGCAGATCCACCTCAAGGCGGACGCCCCCGACTCGCACATGACCGTGGTCCACGAACTCACGCACGCCATCATGGGCGACGTCTACGAGGACAACGCGCCGCCCATCCCCAACTGCAGCCCGCACGGTGTCTCGGCGAAGTCCTCGACGGGGTGCGCGTGGGTGGAGGGCTTCGCCGAGTGGGTGCCGGCGAGCGTGTACAAGGATCCGTACTACCGGTGGCCGAGCGGTGCGTCCATGAACCTGGAGACTCCCTCCTGGAGCACGTCGGGTTGGGACGACGGTGACGCGGTCGAGGGTCGCGTGGCCGGTGCGTTGATCGACCTCACCGACACCACGAACGAGGGCTCCGACGTCTACGGCGAGGCCGCCCCGGGCAATGTCTGGAACACGTTCCTGCGACACCGGTCCACGACATTCGCCGAGTTCTGGCAACAGCGCAGGGCCGACGGATACGACACCTCCGCGAACGGCCCGCTGAAGAGCCTGTACCAGAGCACGATCGATTATTGAGAAGGACGCGGTTCCCCGCGCGCCCGGCTTCGGGCGGGCGGGGAACCGGGCGCCGGCGCCCGGTCCCGACGACAGGCGCCGGCGTCGTCTTCTTCGGGGTCAGAACGAGCCGCCGCCGTCACCGCCCCAACCGCCACCGCCGTCTCCGCCCCAGCCCCCGAAGCCGCCGCCCCCGTCACCGAGGCCACCGAATCCACCGTCCCCCGCCCCGGCCGCGCCCGCCTCCGCCGCGTAGCCCAGGTTCATCGACGCGCCGAGTGTGGTCCCGATGAGCAGGCCCGGGAGCAACATGCCGCCGTACCACCCGGCCGCCCATGGACCGTAGGCGGGACCGGCCTCCCAGTACGGGCGACGACCGCCGGCACTGTCCACCTCGCGGATCTCCGGGTCCAGACCGTCGTCCAGGCGGGCCGCGTCGGCCGCACACACCGGTACCTCCCGCTCGGCGCCGTTCGCCGGTGCCCAGCGCATGTCGCGCACGGACGGACCGTGGCGCGGGTCGAAGAAGCACGGCGGTCGGCGTTGCGGCAGGGCCGCGCCGGTACGTCGGGCCGCCAGGGTCGCGAGGGCGAATCGTCCGTCGTCCAGGGCCTCGCTGACCGCACGCACATCCGCGGGTTCCCGGGCCGACGCCATGGCCGACTTCGCCCGTTCGTAGGCGTCGAGGGCCCTGGTCCATTCCTCGCGCATGGCGTCGTCGGAGTCGGCCGCCCCCGGATCGAAGGCGGCCCGATCGAGCGTCTCGCCGTATGCGGTGATGTCCTCGTCGACGACCGGCCGCACCTGCTCCAGTTCCTGCCGTGCCTGCGCCGCCCGGCGGGTGCGGGTCCGCCTGCGCAGCATGAGGATCGTGCCGGCTCCGGCGACGAGCACGGCCCCGACCACGGCGAGGCCGACCCACGACGAGCCGCCGTCGTCGCGCGCCGGTGCCGACGGCTGCTGCGCGTCGGCCGCGGCCCCGTCGACGAAGGCGGTCAGCAGGCCCGGTCCGTCTCCCTGGTGTGCGGCCAGTACGTCGCTCTTGAGGGTGGCGAGCCGTGCGCGGGACATCACCGACGCGTCGGCCGCGGCGTCGAACGTGCGACCCACGGTGACCGCGTACACGCCCGGTCGGCCCACCTGCTCACGCAGGCCCGACAGTACGGCCGCGGGCGAACCGGCCGACGCGAGTGGCGAGTCGGCCGGTACCGAGACCACGAAGATCGGCTTGTCGGCGGACCGGATCTTCGTCCGCAACGCGTCGGCGGTGGCCGACGGCAGCACGTCCTCGGCCGCCGGGACGGTGTACACGGGGTCGTCGCGCAGCGACGCGGCGATCGTCCCGATGCCGCCGCCGGCCGCCGCGTGGGCGGGCGCCGCCGCGAAGAGCAGGACCGCCAGCACGAGCGCGAGCCCGAGGACGGCCGTCTTCGGCGGTAGGCACCGGCACCGAAATGCGACTTTCGTCATGTATTCAGGCTACTGCCGCCGCGCCGGCCCGTGCGGAAGTCGGCCCCGTGCGGACGCCGGCCCCGGGAACAGGCAGGCCCCGGGAAGCCGTCTCAGCGTGTACGAGCGCGCAGCGTGCCCGGCGGCAGTCCGAGCATGCGCTCGGCCGTCCCGATCGACATGTCGTGCAGGGCGGGGTGGTCGAACGGCACGTCGTCGTTGCTGTACGCGCCGAGGCCGTCCACGTTGACGAGGATGTGCAGGGTGACCCCGAGCGGGTCGTCCGTCGTGAACTCGCCCGAGCGCACACCCTCGTCGACGAGCGCGGTGAGGGCGTCGCGGGTGAGCGACTCCTGTGCCCGCACCGCGGCGCGAAGACCGGGTTTGAACCGGCTGACGTGGCGTGCGTTGAGCCAGAGGCGGCCGAGGTCGACGAATTCGCCGTCGGTCAGGCGCACGAGAAAGCGGCCGAGTCGATCGACGGGGGCGAGCCCGGCCTCCTCCTCCGGCAGCAGCGCCGCGCGTTCCTTGGTGGCGGCGTGCGTGAACGCCTCGCTCACCAGGTCGTCGGCGGCCGGGAAGTAGTGGCCGATCAGTCCGGGGCGCACGCCGAGTTCGTCGGCGACGCGACGGAGCGTGATGCGCTCGAGACCCTCTTCGAGCGCGATCCGCGCGGCGGTTGCGACGATCTCGGCGCGACGCTCCTCGGGCATCTTGCGAACCCGCGTCGACGGGGGGCTTGACGTCATACCGACCACCCTATTGGATGTGTGGCCAATACCCCATTGGCCAAGAGACCAATAGCAGTGGTTGCTAGCGGTGTGCCTCGAGAGGTCTCGACGTATGAACCACGCACTCCCCACGGCGGCCCCCGACGACTGTGCCCGCGACCGTGCGGGTCGCCCGGAGACCCGAGGCATCGACCAGGTCCCCGTCACCGAACGGCACGGGCGAGCCCGTGAACTCTTCGCCATCTGGGCGGCCCCGAACGTCAGCTACCTGAGCTTCGTCATCGGCGCGACGCTGGTCCTGATGGGGCTCTCGCCGGTGCAGGCCATCGGTGTCGCACTCGTCGGCAACCTGCTGTGGATCCTCACGGGCGTGGTCGCGATCAGCGGTCCGGCCGCCGGCACGAGCGGGTCGGTGGTCTCCCGCGCCATGTACGGCGTGCTGGGCAACAGGATCGTCCTGGTGCTCACCGGATGGCTGATCGCATCCGCCTATCTGGCCCTGAACTGGTCGGCCGCGTCGGTCGCGGGCATCGGCCTCGCGCGGCGCGTCGGCCTCCCGGACAATTCGGCCGTCGAGGCCGTGATCGTCTGCGCGATAGCCGGCGCGACGCTGCTCGTCGCGATCTACGGGCACGCGACGATCGTGCGGCTGTACGCCGGCCTCAGCACCTTCCTGACGATCGTGTTCGTGGTGGTGACGGGCTACGTTCTGGCCGAGACCGACTGGTCCTACGCGCCCGCCGAACCGCTGCACGGAGCCGCCCTGTTCGCCACCCTCACGGCGGGCTTCACGATCATCGCCTCCACGCCGCTGTCCTACAGCAACAGCCCGGACCTCGCCCGCTATCTCCCCCGCGGCACCAGCCCCGTCGCCATCGCCGGGTGGACGGCCTTCGGCGCGTACCTGCCGAGCGTCGTCTTCACCGGCGTGGGCGCGCTGGCGGCCACGAGCCTGGACATGAGCGATCCGCAACGTGCGCTGGAGAGCATCCTCCCGGGCTGGTTCGTCCCCGTGTTCGTCATCGCGGTCGTCTGCAACACCGTGGCGAACAACGGCATGACGGCCTACAGCGCCGGCCTCGCGGTCCAGTCCGTCGGCATCCGCCTCGCCCGGATCCCGGCCGTGCTCATCATCGGCGTCCTGGGCACGACCATGACGCTCTTCGCGATCCTCGTCTTCGACTTCCTCACGAGCGTCAACACGATGCTCGAACTCGTCGTCGTGGTGACGGGGCCGGCCATGGCGGTTGCGGTGACCGACCTGGTTCTGCGGCGCAACCGCTACGACGGCTCCGAGCTGCTCGCCGAACGGCGCGACGGCCCGTTCTGGTATCGCGGCGGTGTGCATTGGGCCGGGATCCTCGCCATCACCGTCGGCGGGATCATCGCCGCGATGTGTGTGACCACCAGCTTTTGGACCGGCCCCGTCGCGGCCGGCACGGGTGATCTCGACCTGGCCATTCCGGGCGGGATGCTCACCGCGGCGGCGATCTACTGGGGCCTGTGCCGCTTCCTTCGATCGATCCCCGATGCCTGACGCGCCCCTCGCGCACCGGTGGCCCCCGCGCGCCCGCGCCCCCTTGTACGCCCCGATCCGGACGCCCCGAACCGGGCACCCCGGTCCGGACGCCTCGACTCCGACGCCTCGACTCCGAAAGAGAACCAACCCGTGCACGCCGATGTCATAGTGCTCGCCCGACACGTCGAACATCTCCGCACCGATACCGCGGCACCGCCCGCCGACGCGGTCGCGATCCGCGACGGTCGCATCCTCGCCGTCGGCGACGCGTCGAGCACCGCGTCGTTGCGCGGTCCCGAGACGACCGTGTACGAGTTCCCGGACGCCACGATCCTGCCGGGCCTCACCGACGTGCACGCCCATCCCGTGTGGGGCTCCATCTCGATCGGCAGCGGCGTCGACCTGTCCGGGGCCCGCACCCTCGACCAGGTGTGCGACCACCTGGCCGAAGCCGTCGACGCACAGCCCGAGGACGGCTGGATCACGGGCTACGACCTCGACGTCAACGCCTTTCCCGGCGAGCCCACCGGTTCCGTGTTCGGCGAGCGTTTCCCCGGGCGCGCGATCTCGCTGATGACGCGCGACGCGCACGCGCTCGTGGTCAGTGCCCATGCCGTGGAACTCGTCGGCCTGACCGGTCGTGAGACATTCACCGACGCCTCCTCGGTCGAGGTCGGGCCGGACGGCCGCCCGACCGGATACGTCGTCGAACTCCAGGCGATGGACCTGGTGTTCGCGCACTATCCGGAGGTCTCCGTGGACACCGCCGCCGAGTACGTCCGACACGAACTCGAACGCCTGGCCCGCGCCGGCCTCACCGGCCTGCACGCGCTGGACTTCACCGACCCGTCGGAGGCCGTGTATCGACGCATCGAGGAAGACACCGACCTGCCGTTGCGGATCCGCTGTTCACCTCTGGTGGCGGCCGATTCCGGTCCGGACGAGTGGCGGCGTGTCGCCGGTCTCCAGGGTCTGCGGGGCCGACGCTGGCACGTCGAGGGGGCGAAATTCATGCTCGACGGAACCGCGGACAACGGCACCGCCTGGTTCGAGCGCCCGGACACGCACGGCGAGAACTGCGAGCCGCTGTGGCGCGACGTGGACGCCTATCGCGCCGCGATGCGGTTCTTCGTCGAGCGTGGCATCCCCACCGCGACGCACGCGATCGGCGATCGGGCCGTGCGCTTCGCGCTCGACGTGATCGAGGAGGTCGGGTCCGTCGTCCGGGGTCCGCACCGGATCGAGCACGTCGAATCGATCCCCGACGACCTCCTCGGCCGGTTCGCCGAACTCGGCGTCGTGGCGAGCCTGCAACCCGCGCACGCCACCCGACACACACGCGGGGACGGCACCGACAACTGGTCGCGCCGCATCGGCCCCGATCGCGCCGCGCACGGCTGGCGTACGCGTGACCTCGTGGACCATCACGCCGTCGTGGCGCTCGGATCCGACTGGCCGATCGGCCCGGGCGACCCGCGCGTGGGGCTCGCCGACTGCCAACTGCGACGCCCCGTCGAGGAACCGGGCAGCACGCCGGTACATCCGGAGCAGGCGCTCTCGGCTCGCGAGGCCTATGCGGGCATGACGCTCGCCGCCGCGCACGCCGGCGGCGCCGGCCACGAACTCGGGCGCGTCGCCCCGGGTTACCTCGCCGATCTCACGATCCTCGCCGCGAATCCGCTCGACCTGACTCCCGAGGCCCAGGCCGACAACGCCGTCCTGGCGACGGTCGTCGACGGCGACGTCCGCCTGTACACCGACCTCCCGAAGGAACGCTCGTGATCGTCATGCCGAACCCCCATCCCGATTCCCGCCCGCACATCGTCGCCTCCGCGATCGATCCACACGCCCGCGGCGTGGCCCGCGGCGCGGGACTGCGCGCGGGGATCCACGACGCGGTCGAGATCTACGACCGGCTCTTCGCACTCGGCGGCATCACATCGACGCGGGCGCGGGCGGATGCCGCGCGAGCCCTCGACACGATCGACGACTTCCGTCCCGGCGCCCGCGCCGAGATCGAGGGCATCGCCGAGGGAGCCCGGGTGGAACCGTGGCGCGTCGCGGCGCTCAACGCGCGCACGGAGATCCTCGCGCGCAGCACGGTCGTGCCGCCGGGCGAGTGCACCACGATCGTGCGCCGGCTCGGAGACGGCGACTCCGCGGCTTCACGCACGTTCGGCATCCAGACCTGGGACTGGCACGTCGAGCTGAGCGATTGTTGGCACACGCTCGAATCGCGCGGCGGCAGGCACGACGTGGTCGGCCTCACCGAGAACGGCATCCTGGGCAAGATCGGCGTCAACAGCGCCGGCCTCGCCCTGCACTTCAACATCCTCGGTCACCTCCGCGACGGTGTCGGCGGCGTCCCCGTGCACGTACTCGCGGCGATCGTGCTGGAAGAGGCCGGCAGCGTCGCCGAGGCGGTGGAGATCGTCCGCGGCGCGCCGATCGCGTCGTCGGGATCGTTCTCGCTCTTCGACGAATCGACGGCGGTCCTGCTCGACGTGAGTCCCGTCGGCGTCTTCGAGATCGCACCGCAGAACGGCGTCCTGGTCCGCACGAACCACTTCCTCTCCCCGACGCCCGCGGCCGACGAGAAGACCTGGCTCTACCAACCCGACTCCGGTGAGCGCTACGACTTCGTGCGCGCGCGTCTCGCGCACCGGGGCGCGCCGAACGCGGCCGACGAATTGGTGGACTACCTCGTGACGGGAGCCGGCGAACCACCCGTGACCTGCCGCGCCGATCCGGACAAGCCACTGGGGCAACGCTGGGCCACGCTCGCGACCGTCGTCCTGGAACCGGCCGCACGCACCGCGACCGTCCTGGACGGCACACCCGCCGAAGCCGCCTCGCGGGACTGGCGCACGCTCCGGGCCTGATCGCGCAGATGCCGCGCGGCGGGGTCGCGGGGTGTACGCGCCTCGGGAATCGGCGTGGCCGATCGGGGCCGGGCCTCAGCGCCCGGTCGCGTGGCCCTGTCCGCCGGACCGGTGTACGCCCGCCGTCAGCGCGCCGGTCTCCGGATCGCGGGCGACGGCACACAGCCGGCTCACCGAACCGGGCTCGACGACGGTCAGGTCGTGCCCGCGGCGGCGCAGGTCGTCGAGCACCGCCGGTCCCAGGCCGGCCTCGGCGGTCACGCCGCCGGGCAGCATCTCGCGCGGGTAGAACGAGGAAGGAAAGCTGTCCTGGTGCCAGTTGGGCTCGTCGATCGCACCCTGGACGTCGAGCGTGCCGGCGGTTCGGCCGCTGAGCGTGAGGGCGAGCAGGAAGTGGGTCTGCCATTGGTCCTGCCGGTCGCCACCCGGCGTGCCGAAGGCCAGGACCGGGACGCCGCCGCGCAGGGCCAGCGAGGGACTGAGGGTGGTGCGCGGCCGACGGCCCGGAGTCAACGAGTTGGGCAGGCCCGGTTCGAGCCAGGTCATCTGGAGTCGGGTACCGAGCGGAAAGCCGAGCGTGGGGATCACCGGATTGGACTGGAGCCAACCGCCGCTGGGGGTGGCCGAGACCAGGTTGCCCCAGCGGTCGACCACGTCGAGATGGCAGGTGTCGCCCCGGGTGGCTCCGGTCGGCGCGACCGTCGGCTCACCCGTCCCCGGGTGGTGCACGCGACTCGGTTGCCGATCGCGGTGTCCCGCCGCGCGGTCGGCCGCCTCGCGTGCGTGTCGGCCGAGGATCGGGGTACGTCCGCCGGGCCGACCCGGGCGCAGCACGTAGGATGCCTCGCGGCCGATCAGGGCACGTCGGTCGGCGCTGTAGTCGGCGCTGAGCAGGTCGTCCAACGGCACCTCGGCGGCGTCCCCGTACCAGGCCTCGCGATCGGCCATCGCGAGTTTGCCGCCCTCGATCAGGGTGTGCACGTACTCGGCGGATCCGTAGGCCGGTTCGTCCGCGAGCAGGGCCAACTGCTGCAACATGACCGGCCCTTGGGACCAGCCGCCCGGCTTGCACACCTCCCAGTCCCGCCACCGCCGACGGATCGGTCCCTCGTACGCCGCCGACCAGTTCGCCAGGTCCGCGCCGGTGAGGGTGCCGGCGTGCCGCTCACCGGAGGTGTCCATGGTGGGTCGGGCCGCGAACTCCGCGATGTCCAGGGCCACGAAGCCCTCGCGCCAGCAGCGGCGGGCCGCGTCGATCTGCGCCTCGCGATCGCCGCCGGCCGCGGCCGCCTCGGCCAGCACACGCCGCCACGTGTGCGCGAGGGCTTGGTTGCGCAGGGGTCGGCGCGGGCTCGGCGTCATCCCGTGCGGGAGGTAGACCTCGGCGGAGGTGGTCCATTCCGTCTCGAAGAGCTCGCGCATGCGGGTCACGGTCTGCGCGACGCCCGGAAGCGGCAGGTGCCCGTGCTCGGCGAGGCCGATCGCGTGATCGAGCACCGTCGCCGGCGACTTGCTGCCGTGGTCGCGCAACAGCAGCATCCACGCGTCGAAGGCTCCCGGCACGGCGGCGGCCAACGGGCCGGTGCCGGGGACCAGTTCCAGGCCCAACCCGGTGTAGTGGGCGATGCTCGCACCCGCCGGCGCGATGCCCTGACCGCATAACACTCGCACTGGGCCGCCGGCGGGTGCGAGCAGAATCGGCACCTCGCCGGCCGGTCCGTTCAGGTGCGGTTCGACGACATGCAGTACGAACGCGGCCGCGACCGCGGCGTCGAACGCGTTCCCGTCGTCCTCCAGCACCGCGAAGGCCGCCTCGGAGGCCAGCCGGTGGGTGGACGACACCATGCCGAAGTCGCCCCGAAGCGCCGGTCGAATGCCCATGGCCGGACCGTACGCCGGCGCCGGCATCGCAACAAGAGCGCGGGTTCGCCCGGAGTCCGGTGCCCGTTGGCGTTGACGTCGGCGTTGCCACGCACGGACCGTCGACCGGGCCGCGACCTCGCACGTCCCGTCCCGCGACCTCGCCCCTCACCCCTCGCCGCGTCCACTGGCCGGACACGGACACGGTCTCGTCTTCGGCCCGCTCGGGCTCACCCGTCGTGTGCCGCGGGTTGCGTGGGAGTCGACCGTGCCCGTGCGCGTCGCGTCGGCGACCGCGGCGGTGGGAGTCAGTCGGACTCTTCCCGGTCGAGGTACGCCTGGTACCGCTCGGCGGTGAGGAGGTCGTTCAGGCTTTTGGGATCGACGAGGGTGACCTCCACGACCCATCCCTTGTCGTAAGGGTCGGTGTTGAGGAGTTCGGGTTCGCCTTCGAGGAGTTCGTTCACGGCGATGACGCTGCCGTCGACGGGGGCGTAGATCTCGGTGACGGCCTTGACCGACTCGACGCTCCCGAGCGCCTCCGTGGCCTGAAGCGTGTAGCCGACGGTGGGCACCTCCACGAACACGACGTCGCCAAGCTGCTTTTGCGCGAAGTCGGTGATGCCGATCCGGGCCTTGCCGCCCGTGGTCGGCAGGATCCATTCGTGGTCCTGGGTGTACTTGCGGTCCGCGGGCACGGTCGTCATATCGGTCGGTCTCCTGCCGATGTCATGCGTACGCCGACGCGAGATCCGCGCACGGCCGCGACCAGCCTGACGCAGAGGAGACCCACCGGAACAGTGCACTCACCCGAAAGGCTCCATTACGGACATGCCGCCGCATCGCCGGCCCGCAGCCGACCGGGCACGCCCCGTCGGCACGTTCTCCGTCACGTTCCCCGGCACGCCCACCGGCGGGTTCTCCGCCGGTTCACAGACGGCAACTGATCTCCATGCCGTCCTCCACCGGGAACGTCACGTTGTGATAGCCGTTCTCCGGGTCGCGGACGTAGTCGAGATACGGCTGCAGACTGCTCAGTTCGACGTCGTCGGCCACGACCAGCGTGCCGGGCCGCAGGCGTGGCTCCAACAGGCGCAATACCGGCAGGCACAAGTCCTTCCACCCGTCCAGCAGCAGGAAGTCGGCGGGGGCGTCCAGATCGCGGAGGGTGTCCCGGGCATCTCCCTCCAGCACGGTGATCAGGTCGTCCAGGCCGGTCTCGGCGAAGGTGCGGCGCGCCGCGGCGATCTTTTCCTTGCTCATCTCGGTGGTGACGACGCGTCCGGCGCCGTTGTCGCGCACGGCCGCGGCCAGGTACAGCGTGGAGATCCCGAAGGACGTGCCGAACTCGACGACCGTGCTCGGGCGCGCGGCTCGGACCAGGTTGTACAGCAGTGCTCCGCCGTCGGCGGAGATCGGCATGTAGACCTCGGCCGAGGCGTCGGCCCGTTCCTGGGGTGACAGCGGGGCGAAGCCGCCGGGCAGTTCCGCGTCGCGCCGGGCGGCGACGGTGTCGTCCTGTTCGGCTTCCTCGAACATCCTGCCGAGGGCCGTTCGGACTCGGGGGTCGGCGAGCGTGAGGGTGGGTGTCATGAAAGCTAGGCTAGACGCAACGTCACGTCTTTTCTAGATGCAATATCCTCGGCGCGGGGAGGCGAGAAGATGACATCCGAGACTCACAGGGCCACGGCGGATGACGCCACGCCGGCCGGCACCGGTGGATCCGGGCGGGCACACCACGGCAACCGGCACGGACGCAGCGAACAGGCCCGCAGGGCGGTTCTCGAGGCGGCCGACGACCTGCTCGCCGAGAAGGGATTCGCCGGCGTCACGATGGAGGGCATCGCCGCGCGAGCCGGCGTGGCCAAGCAGACCATCTACCGTTGGTGGAGCACCAAGACCGACGTCCTGATGGACGCCTTCCTCGAGGACGCCGCAGAGGACCTGTCGCCGCCCGATTCCGGCGACCTCGCGGGGGACCTGCGCGACTACCTGCGACGGTTGGCGTACTTCCTCGCCGAGTCCGACTCCGGGGCCGTCTTCCGGGCGCTGATCGCACAGGCTCAGCACGATCCGGCATTCGCCCGGGACTTCCGGGTCCGATGGCTCGACGCGCAACGCGGTCGCGATCGCCTGCCGTTGGAACGCGCCATGAACGGCGGCTCGTTGCCCGCCGATCTCGACATCGCGACCGAGACGGACCAACTCGTGGGCCCGCTCTACTATCGCGTACTGGTGACCGACGAACCCATCGGCGACACCTTCACCGACGCCCTCGTCGACGCGTTCCTGGCCCGACACGAGCCGGCCCCACGAACGCGGCCCTGACCCGAATCGCCCCACGTGGCCACCCGACGCCCGGAGGGCGGCCTCCCGCCCGACTCGGGTGCGCACGGTCTCGACCCGACGGGTCGTGCCGGCATCCGCCCTTGCCGTCGCTACGTTCGGGCCGTGGATATCACGTACGAATGGCGGGGCGACTTCGACGATTCGGCCCTCGAGGAGTTGCACGCCGAAGGGTTCGACCACCCGATCGGGCGGATCCCCTGGCGCGCACGGCTGGAGCGGCACAGCCTCGGCTGGGTCTGTGCGCGCGAGGACGGCCGCTTGATCGGCTTCGTCAACGTTGCCTGGGACGGCGGGGTCCATGCCTTCGTCCTGGACACGGTCGTGGCTCGGCGCGCCCGGTCCCGGGGCATCGGCTCCGTGCTGGTCGGCACGGCCGCCGAAGGGGCCCGCGCGGCGGGGTGCGCATGGCTGCACGTCGACTTCGAGGAGCACTTGCGGTCGTTCTATGTCGATGTCTGCGGCTTCGGCGAGACCGCGGCGGGCCTGATCGCGTTGTGAACCCGTGGCCGACCCCTCGGGTTCCGGGGCGCGGACCGGGCGCTTCGGTCGATCCGGGCGGTCCGACGGGGCGAACCGGTCCATCCGATCCGGCGTGAAGTGGACCAGTCATGCGGTCCGGTCCGCCTCTACGTTTGCCGCCATGAACGAAAAAAGCGGTGGGACCGTGCTGACATCCCTCCTCCACCAGATACCGCCCTTCCTGCCGACCCCCACCGAAGCCATGACGATGACGGTCGAACTGCCGCCGGGCGACCCGGGGACACCGCCGCACCGGCACTCGGGTCCGGTCTTCGGTTACATGTTGGAAGGCGAGATGGTCTTCGAACTCGAAGGCGAACCCGAGCGGATCATCCACGCCGGCGAGGCGTTCTGGGAACCGGGCGGCGACGTCATCCACTACCGGGCCGGCAACAACCTCACCGACGCGTGGAGTCGCTTCGTGGTGGTCATGCTCGGCGTTCCCGGCGAACCCATGCTGACCGTCGTCGACGAGCGTGAACTGGCCGAACGGCGGGACCGGCGGGCGCCCCGACCCACCCCGTGAGTACCGCGCCCCCGCCATCCCGGCGCGGGCGCATCGTCATCCGATCCCGACCCCGTACAGGAGTTCCACACCATGCACGTTCTCGTTGCCGGCGCCACCGGTGTCCTGGGACGGCGTATCGTCCCCCGGCTCGTCGCGGCGGGACACCGGGTCACCGCGCTCTCGCGACGCCCGGACGCCGCGGCCGAGTTGCACGCACCCGACGTCACCGTCGTGTCGGCGGACGTCTACGACCGCGAGGCGCTCACCCGCGTCGTGGTGGACGCCGCGCCGGACCTCGTGATGCACCAACTCACCGATCTGGCCGCGGGCGACCTTTCCGCCAACGCACGCGTGCGCCGGATCGGCACCCGCAACCTCGTCGACGCCGCACACGCGGCAGGCGTACGGCGCGTCGTGGCCCAGAGCATCGCGTGGGTCTACGAGGCGGGCGAGGAGCCCGCCGACGAGACGACGCCGCTGGACGCCACGACGGACGAGCCCCGACGTGGCACGATCGACGGCGTGCTCGCCCTGGAGTCGGCCGTACGCGAACTGCCCGAGTGGGTGGTGCTGCGTTACGGGCTGCTGTACGGCCCGGGCACGTGGTTCGCGGCCGACGGCAGCAGGGCGGCCGACGCGCGTGCGGGGCGGTTGGCCGGCGGGGCGGACGTGTCCAGTTTCGTCCACGTCGACGACGCGGCCGCGGCGGCGGTGGCCGCACTGGGCTGGCCGAGCGGCGTGGTCAACCTCGTCGACGACGAACCGGCGGCGGCCGACGCCTGGGTGCCGGTGTTCGCCGCCGCGGTGGGCGCGGCACCGCCCGCCGAGGCGCCCGACGCGCCACGCGCCGGTTGGGCCAGAGGCGCCGACAACCACTTCGCCCGCAAGCACCTGGGCTGGACGCCGACCCACCTCTCCTGGCGATCGGGCTTCGCCACCCTGTAACCGGGAGCAGGCTCCGACACACGGGGGATCGTCGTGCTATCCCCCCGGTCGCCGCCGCGTCGGCCCCGCCCGCAAACCCTCCGCGTCGAGCACCTCGCCGAGCAGGTCCAGCGCCCGGCGCCAGGTGTGCGGTGACGGCGTGGCATAGCCCAGGACGAGGGCGGCCGGGGCCGATTCGTCGGGTGGGTGTCGGTAGCCGGAGACGTGCAGGCCGTGCAGGCGCAGGCCCACGTACTGCCCGGCGGCGATCAGTCGGCGCTCGTGCTCCGCCGAAGGCAGGGGCAGCAACGCGTGCAGTCCCGCCGCGACCCCCACCAGGGAAATCCCGGTCACCGCGGTGACCCGATCGGCGAGTTCGCCGCGGCGCCGCCGATAGGCCAGGCGGGCACGACGCACATGCCGGTCGTAGTCGCCGTGCGCGATCAGCTCCGCGAGCGTGAGTTGCTCGATCACGGACACCCCGGTGCCGCTCTCGCGCAGCGCCGCCGTCACCGGCTCGCGCAGCGCCGGCGGCACGACCAGCCAGCCCAGGCGCAGGCCGGGAGCGAGGGTCTTGCTGGTACTCCCCGCGAAGACGACCCGTTCGGGATCGCGCGCCTGCAGCGCCCCGACCGGCCGGCCGTCGTAGCGGAACTCGCCGTCGTAGTCGTCCTCGATCACAAAGCCACCGGCACGCCGGGCCCAGGCGGCGAACTCGCCGCGTCGCGCGGGCGAAAGCACGACGCCGGCCGGATGCTGGTGCGCCGGGGTCAGCAGCACGACCCCGGTGTCGGGCGTGAGGCCCGCCGGGTCCGCGCCGAACTCGTCCACGCGCAGCGGGACACAGTCCACCCCCGCGGCGGCGAACAGTTCCCGGTGTCGGGCCAACCCCGGGTCCTCGGTCGCGGCCCGGCGTACGCCCAGGCCGCGCAGCGCACGCGCGAGCACCGCGAGCGCGTGGGTGAATCCCGCGGTGACGACGACCGCGTCCGGTGTGGCGCGTACGCCCCGGGTCCGGGCCACATACGCGGCCAGGTTCGCCCGCAGGCTCGCGGTCCCCTCGACGTCGCCGTAGTCGAGGCCGCCCGCCTCCACCCCGGCCAGGACCCGACGCACCGCACTCGCCCACGCGGTACGGGGGAAGGACGCGAGATCGGGCCGGCCCGGTCGCAGATCGGCCCACACCCGGCTTTCGGTCGGCACCCGCCTTCCGCCGCCACCGGCGCGGGACGGCTCGACGCCGCCGACGTCCGCCACCCGCGTGCCGGACCCCGGCTCCGCGATCAGCCACCCCTCGGCGACGAGTTGGCCGTACACGCCGACGACCGTGCCGCGCGCGAGGCCCAGATCCGCAGCCAGGGCGCGCGAGCCGGGCAAGCGAGTACCGGGAGCCAGGCGCCCCGAGCGCACGGCGTCGCGCAACGCCTCCTCCACGGAGCGACCGGTCCCGGCGGTACGCCGATCGACGTCGATGTGCAGATCGACTCCGGCAACGAAAGGAGGCGGATCGACTCCGCCGACGGAAGGATGACGCATACCCCACAGCCTGCCGGCGCACGCCGCCTTCCGGCCCGCCGGTGCCCCCGGACGCGCCGCCCGTCACGCGTGCCAAGCCCGATTCAGCCGGGGCGGACCAGGTCCACATTGGTCTCGGCCCAGTCCCGAAGCCCGCTCAACGGCCGGGCGACACCGCGTCCCAGCTCGGTGAGTTCGTACTCTGGACCGAGCCTTTCCCTTGGACCGGGCCGCACAAGCCCACGCCCACGCCGAACGCGCCACCACCACGGGCAAACTCGCCCCGCGCATCGCCGACTGACGCCATCCGCACCCGCGGTCCGGCCCGGTGTCCGCGGCACACCTTCGGCGGCCGATCGGTGACCACGTCGACGGGCAAGGACCCGACGGCGCGCCGGTGGGAGGTTCCCACCGGCGCTCGTCATGGGTGCGGGGCCGCGGTGCTCGTCGGGTCCTGGTCCCGAGGGAAGGCGTCGGTCAGTTGCCGGTGCGGGTGATCTGGTCGAAGTGCACGAGTCCGTCGTTGAAGGGCTCGATGCCGGTCATATGCCGACTGTGCACGGCCGCCGCCGAAGCTTCCAGGTACACCCAGAAGGGCATGTCGCGGTTCAGCGAGGTCTGCACACGTGTGTAGGCGTCGCGGCGGACCTTGGGGTCGGGAGACAGTCGGCCCTCCCCCAGCGCCTTGTCCACGGTGGCGTTGCTGTAGCCGGTGATGTTGTTGACGCCCCCCGTGACCAGGAACTGGTGCACGGTCGGTTCCACGTCGTCCGCCCACAGTTGGAAGACGGTGGCCTCGAAGTCGCGCTTGGACGAGACGCGCGTGACCAGCGACGCGATGTCGACGACGTCGACGATCATGGTCACCCCCGGGTATCCGGCCAGCGTTCGGCGGATGTACTCGGCGATCTCCCGGGACTTGGGGCTGTCGGGCACCATGTAGTGGAAGACGAAAGGCTTTTGCCCGTTCGAGGTGAGCTTGGCGAAGAGCTCGCCGGCTTGCTGGGGCTTGTTCTCCACGGCGGCCAGGTTGACGTTCGCCAGCGGGGAACTCGCGTTGAAGATACCCCTGGCCTGGACGCCGAGGCCCTTGTAGAAGCGGCGGTTGAGGTCCTCGCCGCTGAGCGCCAGCGCGATCGCCCGACGTGCGTCCGGGTTGTCGAACGGCGGCTTGCGCATGTTGAAGGCGATCATCAGGCCGCCGTTGAGCAGGGTTTCGTCGACCGTCAGGTTCTTGTCCCGGGCGTCGCCCAGCACGGTCGGGTCGGTGGTGACGGTGATGTCCGCCCGACCCTCCGCGATCGACTCCGGCGCCGCCGCGATGTTGCGGTCCACCCGGAACACGAGTTCGTCCAGGTGGGGCAGTCCCTTCTGCCAGTAATTCTCGTTGCGCACCATGCGCAGGTCTTTTCCGGGCTCCCAGGCCGCCAGCTTGAACGGGCCCGCGCCGACCGGGGCGCGCTTGAGCGCGGCTCGACCGTCGGGGGTCGCGACGTACTTCGCGGGGGCGACGAACGCCAGGTTGCGGGCGACCAGGTGATCGAAGTTGGCGTTGGCGGATGGGAGTTCGATCCGCAGTTGCAACGGCGCCACCTGGACCAGCTTGACGTCCCGCAGTACCCCGCCGACCAACGAGTTCACCGTCGGGTCCCGGTGGGCGTCCCAGGTCGCCTTGACCGCGGCCGCGTCCAGGGGCGATCCGTCCGAGAAGCGCAGTCCCGGACGCAGGGTCAGCGTCCAGTTCGTGAGTTGGTCGTCGCTGATCAACGACTCGGCCAGCTTGGGGTGCACGGTGCCGGTCGCCGGTTCCGTCCAGACCAGGACGTCGTACAGCGCCGTCATCCGGTTCCCGTCGGCCACGTTCGGGTAGCTCGCGCTGAACGGGTCGAGCCCGCGTGGCTCACCGGGGAGGAGGAAGACGGCCGAACCGCCCGTTTGCGGCTTGCCGGCCGCGTCGGAGTCGTCGTCGCCGACCAACCCGCATCCCGCCGTGGCGGTCAGGCAGATCATCACCAGCGCCAGGGCCGAGGGGCGCAGTACGTTCCGAACGGGTCCGACGTCTCGAACGGGTCCGCCGACTTCGGTGGTTCTTCGTGTCGTTCGTTTCGCAAAAAGCACTACGTGCCTACCTGCCAATGTGTCGACGGAATTGGATACCGTGCGTCGCCGGTCAGCCGGTGTCCGCCGCGTCCGGGTGTCGAACCGCCCGAATACTCGCGCCGCACTTCGCGTTCGCGCGTCGCATCGCGCCTCGCGCGTCTCGCGTGTCGATCGGTCCGTCGCTACCGGGACGTGACGAGAACACCGCGGGACACGGACGGATCGCGCTCGGGATCTCGCGGCGCAACAGAAGGTATAGGCGCGTTCGCGAGGAGGCTATCCATCCGACGCGGAATGCCCACCCGCGACCCGAAACACGCACCGTGGCCGACGACCAACCAACTCGCCGTACGGAGAGGGCGGTTCCCGAACCCCGGCTCGCGGCCGAGTCGGCTCGGTCCGACGTCGCGAGATCGGAGTCCCGGGCCACGCGAGCCAGGATCCCAGGTCCCCTGCGGGGGCCGCGATCCGGGCGACCGGTCGCCCCCGTGATCGTCGGTGCCCGCGGCTCGTGCGCTCGGGCTTCAGGCCGCCGGGGGTCGGCCCGAGACCCGGACGCGGATGCGTTCGCCCTGCTTGCCGAACAGGCTGAGCACCTCGACGTCGCCGTGGCCGCTGGATCCGAACCAGTGGGGGTGTCGGGTGTCGAATTCGGCGGCCTCTCCGGGGCCGAGGATCACGTCGCGTTCGTCCAGGATCAGCCGGAGTCTGCCGGTGAGCACGTACAGCCACGCGTATCCCGTGTGGGTACGCATGACGGCCTCCGTCTCGTCTCGGGGGATCGTCACCCGGAACGCCCTGGGCTCGCCGGCCTGCTGCCGCGCGAGCGAGACGAAGACTCGCCCGTTCGATCCCCTCGGCTTCGGGACGACCCGAGGGGCGACCACTCGTGGGGCGGCCACGATGTCGTCCAACGACACCGCCAGAGCGGCGGCGATCGGCAGGAGCAGTTCCAGGCTTGGCTTGCGCTGCCCGGATTCGAGCCGTGACAGGGTGCTTTTGGAGATGCCGGTGATGTCGCCGAGCCGGGTCAGCGACAGATTCCGCTTCTCCCGGAGCCGGCGCAGTCGGGGTCCGATCCGGCCGAGGGTGGCGGCGATGGCGGGCATGGAATCCATCGATCCATCACAACACGTCGTCCCGGTATCGGCAACGATTATTGCTCTTTCGGCATCACGAGCGTCACGGTCGTCTCGGAGGTGACAGTCATGACCGACCATCGTGATGTAGTGATCATCGGCGCGGGGGCCGCGGGCCCGAGCGTCGGAATCGTCGTGGCCAGGGCGCAAGCAGCCGTCCTGGTGGTGGACGACGGGAAGCCACGGAAGCTGCGGGCCGCGCGCGTACCCGGCTTCGGGTGCCGGGACAGCACGGCTCCGTCCGGGTGTTTGGCCATCGGACGCAGTGAATCCACCGGCTATGCAGGCGAGTTCGACCACGGGCGAGTAAGCGCGACCGGCACGATCATCGGCCGGCTCCGTGAACCGGACGTGACCACCGAGGCGGTCCGGCACGAGTGCGCCGGGGGTGTGGCCCGATGAGCACCACGAAGACACCGCAACAGCCGATCGCGGCGGGCCGACTTCCCTTCGGCGTGTACCTGCTCTCGTTCAGTCTCTTCGCGATGGGCAGCGCCGAGTTCCTGCTCGCCGGAGTGCTGCCGGCGGTCGCCGACGATCTCGACATCAGCCTCGCCGCCGCCGGCGGCCTGGTCACGGCGTTCGCGATCGGCGTGGTCGTCGGCGGTCCCCCGCTGGCCGTCTTCAGCCTGCGCTGGCCAAGACGCTCCGCGCTCGTGATCACCCAGGTCGTCTTCGCCCTCGCGGTCGCGGCCGGACTCGTGGTCGACGACTACGAAACGCTGCTCGCCACCCGATTCGTGGCGGGCATCGCCTACGCCGGCTTCTGGGCGGTCGCGGCCGTCACCGCGATCAGCCTGGTGACCCCCGACCGCACCGCACGCGCCTCCGGCGTCGTGGTCAGCGGGCTCGGCCTCGCCATGATCGCCGGAGGCCCCGCCGGCACGCTGATCAGCCACCTGTCCGGGTGGCGCGGCGGATTCTGGATGGTCGTGGCACTGACCCTGCTCGGTGCCGCCTCGGTCTTCTTCGCACTGCCCGTGACCACCGCACACCGACGACCGAGCATCAAGGGCGAACTCACCGCCATGCGACGCCCCCGGTTGTGGACCGTCTACGCCACGACACTGCTGAGCACCGCGGCGTACATGATCTCGTTCAACTACCTCGCGGCGCTGCTGACCGACGTGACCGGCGTCCCCGACGTGTGGGTCTCCGGGATCCTCGTCCTGTTCGGCGTCGGCGCCTTCATCGGGCTCTCCATCGGAGGCAGGATCGCCGACGAGCGCCCGTACCACGCGCTCCTGGCCGGAGCGATCGGAATCCTGCTCTGCTCGGTACTGCTCGCCCTGTTCGCGCGCCACGCCGTCGTGGTCGTCCCCCTGGTGCTGCTGCTCGGGATCGCGGGATTCGTGCTGAACCCCGCGATCTACGGCCGCGTGTTCACCATCGCCTCGGACGCCCCCACACTCGCCGGCGCCACCACGGTCTCCGCCTTCCAACTCGGCATCAGCCTCGTCCCGGTGCTCGCCGGAATCTCCCTCGACGCCGGAGCCGAGGTCACCTCCGTGGCCTGGATCGGCGCCGGACTCGCGGCGGCCACGGTCCTGGTCGTCCTCCTCGATCAGACGACGTCTCGGCGCCGTTCGCCGGTCGGGACAACCGTCGAGCCGATGCCACAGGAGTGAGCCGCACGCACGATCCGCGGCCCGGGAACGCCCACCCGGGCACGCGGCGGCGACGGCGCGGCCCGTGCTTTCCGCGGTCGGCCGAGGGAGTCCGAGGGTCGGCCGGTCAACGGCCCGCGGCGTGCGGGTGGCCTGGGGCGGCCGGGACTGCCGGGGCTCGGGTGATGGCGACCTTGAGGTGCTTCATGATCGGCTGATCGCTCTGTGTGCTGTAGTCGCCGATCGCGCACAACACGTTCATCTCGGGCATGTAACCGGCCGCGCAGCCGCGGGGAATGTCGTAGGGGACGGCGAGACAGCCGTGCAGGACGCGGGTGCTGCCGTCCTTGGCGGTGCTGGTGATGTCGACCGGGTCGAACTCCCGGACGCCGCGCTCGCGCATGTCGTCCCGGTTCATGAAGACGAGGGTGCGCAGGTTCTCGATGCCGCGGTAGCGGTCGTTGTCGGAGTAGATGGTGGTGTTCCACTGATCGTGGGAGCGCATGGTGCCCAGGGCCAGGGTGCCGGGGGCGGGGACGACGTCCGGCAGCGGGGCGGCGGAGAACTCCGCGCGTCCCGAGGGGGTCAGGAAGATCAGTTCGCGGGCGGGCTGCTTGATCCGGAACCCGAGCGGCAGCCGTACCCGGCGGTTGAAGTCCTCGAAGCCGTCCAGGGCTCGGGCCATGGTGTCGCGGATGCGGTCGTAGTCCTCGACGTACCACTCCCACGGGGTTTCGCTGTGCGGGAGGGCGGCGCGGGCCATGCCCGCGATGATGGCGGGCTCCGAGAGCAGGTGCGGGGACGCGGGCTTCTTCATGCCGACGGACAGATGGACCATGCTCATCGAGTCCTCGACCGAGGTGCTTTGGATGCCGCCCCGGCGGTGGTCCTTCTCGGTCCGCCCCAGGCACGGCAGGATCAGGGCCCGGCGGCCGTGCACGACGTGGCTGCGGTTGAGCTTGGTGCTGACGTGCACGGTGAGTTCGCAGGCACTCAGGCCGGCCTGGGTGTACCGGGTGTCGATGGCGGCGAGGGCGAAGTTGCCGCCCATGCCGACGAACACCTTCACCCGGCCGTCGTGCATCGCCTCGATGGTGGTGACGGTGTCCAGGCCGGGCTCGCGTGGCGGCCGAATGCGGCAGACCTCGGCGAGCCGGTCCAGGAAGGTGTCGGCGGGACGGTGGTCGATACCGCAGGTGCGGTTGCCCTGCACGTTGCTGTGCCCGCGCACCGGTGAGGGACCCGCGCCTTCCCGTCCCAGATTCCCGCGCAGCAGCAGCACGTTGACGATCTCCCGGACGGTGTCGACGCCGTGTTCGTGCTGCGTGATGCCCAGGCACCAACTGAAGATGCTCCGGTCGGCCTCGCGGTACACGCGGGCCGCCTCGAGGATGTCGGCGCGACCGAGCCCGCTCTGGCGTTCGATCTCCTCCCAGGGCGTGCTCGCGCACAGCGCGCGGTACTCCTCGAAGCCCGCGGTGTGCCGATCGATGAACACCCGGTCCAGTGCCTCGGGATCGCGGGGCGCCTGCTCCAGGATGGCCTTTGCCATGCCGCGCAGCAGTGCCATGTCGCCGCCGATGCGCGGTTGCAGATTCAGGGTGCTGGTCCTCGTCGACTTGAACAGGGCCATGTCGACGAACTCGTGCGGCACGATCGTGCGGGTCGCGGCGGCCTCCACCAGCGGGTTGACGTGCACGATGCGGGCGCCGCGGCGGTACGCGTCGGCCAGGGCCGTGAGCATCCGGGGCGCGTTGGAGGCGGCGTTGACGCCCATGATGAACAGCGCGTCCGTGCTCTCCCAGTCCTTGAGGTCCGCGGTGCCCTTGCCGGTGCCCAGCGATGCCGTCAGGGCGCGGCCGCTGGCCTCGTGGCACATGTTGGAACAGTCCGGCAGGTTGTTCGTGCCCAGCTCGCGGGCCATCAACTGGTAGAGAAAGGTCGCCTCGTTGCCGAGCCGGCCGGAGGTGTAGTAGGCGGCCTGGTTCGGGTCGTCGAGCTCGCGCAGGGTCCGGCCGATCAGTTCGAAGGCGTCCTGCCAACGGATGGGGACGTAGTGGTCGGACGCGGGGTCGTACACCATCGGCTCGGTCAGCCGGCCCTGGTTCTCCAGCGCGAAGTCGCTCCACTGCTCCAACTCGGTCACCGTGTGGGCGGCGAAGAACTCGCGGCCGACCCGTTTGCGGGTCATCTCCCAGGTGACGTGCTTGATGCCGTTCTCGCAGATGTCCAGGTGCAGGCCCTTGGTGTCGTCCGGCCACGCGCACCCGGGGCAGTCGAAGCCGCCGTTCTCGTGATTCATCCGCATGACGGCCCGGGATCCGTCCACCACGGCGCGCCCCAGCAGGAGGCCGGCCACACTCCTGGCTGCGCCCCAGCCCGCGGCGGGGTGCCGGTAGGGCCGAAACCGCGCGGGCTCCCAGGGCGCGGGACCCACTCCGGGCTCGACCCGGTCCTGCGGTTCCTCGGAGGCGTTCACGACGATCCCCTTCCGACGTCGGGGTACGGGCCCGGTGCCGCCGGGATCGCCGTGGACGCCGGGGTCGGCCGACGGGCTTTCCACCCTCGAGTCTCGATCGGCGGTGCGGGATCGGCGACCGCTGACGTCCGCCCGGGCGTACGCTCGGCCGCTCGCGCGCGCCGGCGGCCCGACGCCGGGACGGTGGTCGGCGGTTGCGGGGCCGCGAACCGGCCGGGTGCACCGGCCGGGCGCGGGGTCGGGCGAGCGCCGGCCCCGCACCCGCACGGCACCGCGCGGGACCCGGCGCGCCGCGCCGTCACGGTGCCGGCCGCTCCTCCGGTCGGTCCGCGTCCCGGCGGGCCTGCCAGGTTTCGCGCAGGACCGCTCGGGCGTCCGCCACCGGACCCACGTGGCCGAGCTTGTCGGGGTTGATCACCGAGCGGATCGTCTGGATCCGACCGTCGAGGACGTCGAGCACCACGG
Organism: Embleya sp. NPDC025285; assembly: GCF_055558835.1. Taxonomy (NCBI): domain Bacteria; kingdom Bacillati; phylum Actinomycetota; class Actinomycetes; order Kitasatosporales; family Streptomycetaceae; genus Embleya; species Embleya sp. NPDC025285. Next base: position 27,679 of record NZ_JBVHLU010000016.1, on the reverse strand, counting down.
TGTTGAGGACCCTGCCGTCCCGGTCCCGCAGGATCGCGCCGGGCTGACCGTTCACCCGGTGCGGCTCCACGACGCCGCCGATCCGCCCGAACGGCGGACGATCGCGGCGAGCAGCCGGGCCACGTTCCCGGCGCCGACGATGCCCCTGGCCCACTGCGGAGCCTTGCCGCCGCTGTCGCCGACCATGTGGACGTCGGCGGCGAGGAGTTCCCGCAACGCGTCGACGTCCCCCTCCCGGAAGGCGTCGAAGAAGCGTTCGGCGAGTTCCTCGCGCTCCTTGCGGTCGGCGTCGAATCGGGGACGGCCCTCGTCCATGTGCCGGCGGGCCCGCACCGCGAGCTGGCGGCACGCCGTCTCCGAGCGCCCCACCGCCGAGGCGATCTCCGGGAAACCGAAGGCGAACACCTCGCGCAAGACGAAGACCGCGCGCTCCAGCGGGCTGAGCCGCTCCAACAGCAGCAGGGCCGCCATCGACAACGAATCGGCCAATTCCGCCGAGCGCTCCGGGTCCTGGTAGGGGTCGGCCATCAGCGGTTCGGGGAACCACGGCCCGACGTACTCCTCACGCCGGACGCGGGCCGAGCGCAGGACGTCGATCGAGATCCGGGTCACCACTGCGGACAGGAACGCCTTGGTCGAGGCGGGCGTGATCGGGGAGCCGTCCCAGCGCAGCCAGGTCTCCTGGACCGCGTCCTCGGCCTCGCTCACGCTGCCCAGGATCCGGTACGCGATCGAGAACAGCAGCGGTCGCAGTTCCCGAACTCCTCGGCCCGCCTCACGCCGCCGCCTGCTTCCGGCCCCGGCGCCACGAGGGCGGCCGTCCCGGAACCCCGGCCCCGCCTGCCACGTACACCCGCATGACCGTCACCCTCCTGATCGGAACACACCCTCGACATCCCAGACGAGGCAGCCCCGGCGTTTGTGACATCACCCCGGAGCACGGGAAGCAGCAAGCACCGACGGTGGCCGGCGGGATGGTCTACACCGGCAGCGACGAGCGGAACGTGTACGCGCTCGACGCCGCAACCGGTGTCGGTGCCGTCTGGCAGGGTGGGCCGTATGGCCCAACCGCTCAAGGACATGATCAACGCGACCTCCGTCGCCACCCTCGCCGACGGTGTCGCCGCCGCGCACGGCGCGTTCCCCCGTGACCGCTTCGTCGCGGGCGCGCTCGCGGGGCTCGACGGCCGGGAGCTCAAGGCCCGGGTCGGTCACGTGGCGCAGTCCCTGCACGCGGCCCTGGACCTGCCGTTCCCGCAGGCCGCCCCGATCCTGCGCGCGGCGACCACGCACACCCGCCTGGACATGTGGAGCGGCTGGCCCGCCACCGACTACGTCGCCGTCCAGGGCGTCGACCACCTCGACGAGGCCATGTCCACGCTCGCTGTGATCACCCCCTTCGCGACCGCCGAGTTCGCCGTACGCCCCTACCTCGACCGCGATCGGGACGCGGCGCTCGTGATCATCCGGGGCTGGGCCGACTCCGATGACGAACACCTTCGCCGGCTCGCCTCCGAGGGCACCCGTCCGCGCCTTCCCTGGGGCGCGCGCGTCCGCGGGCTGATGTCCCCCGGTCCGACCCTGCCCATCCTCGAGCGGCTGCGCGACGACCCGAGCGAGTACGTCCGCCGCTCGGTGGCCAACCATGTCAACGACATCGCGAAGGACCACCCCGAAACGGCCCTGGCCCTGCTCCGCCGCTGGCACACGGAGGGCGGCACGTACACCGACCGCGTCGTGCGGCACGCCGCCCGGGGCCTGTTGCGCGCGGGGCATCCCGAGGCGCTCGGCCTCGTCGGCGCGGCGCACGGCAGCGGCACCGTGGAATCCCTCACCGTCGCGGACACCGTCGCGACCGGGGACCGCATCCCCTTCACCGTCACCGTCCGGGCCGAGGGCCCCGGGCCGCTGCTGCTGAAGTACGCGGTCCGCCGCGACGGTTCCCGCCGGGTGTTCCACCTGGCCGAACGTGTCGCACAAGCGGCCGACGACACCTTCACGCTCGCCAGGTCGCACTCCTTCCGTCCGGTCACCACGCGCGCCGAACCCCCCGGTCCGCGCGACCTCGACATCATCGTCAACGGCGAGGTCCGCGCGACGGCGCCCTTCACGCTGCTCCCGTGAGGTCCGCGCGCGGCGCCCGACCGGTCGTGCGCGGACCTCGTCCCGAGGCCGCGGGTGCGCGCGTTGCGCCGGCGGCGAGTCGGCACCTGCCCGGCGCCATGCCGAACTCACGCTCGAACGCCTTGGAGAACGCGAACTCCGAGGCGTAGCCGATCTGTTGGCCCACCGTGCCGAGCGGCGTGTGGGATTCGTGCAGCAGCCGACCGGCGGTGGTCGTCCGCCACCGGGTCGGGTGGGGCGGCGGCGCTCCGTCGACCTCGACGCGTCCATGAACGTTCTCGTGCTCGGAGCGATCGGCGAGACCGGACAAGCGCGCCGGCCTGGCAGGACGGCACCTGACGACATCCTGGCAGGCTGCTCGGTGGGCGGCCTCCCCCGGGCGGGGGAGGCCGTTCCCCCGGCTCGGGGATCCGCCGACCCGGCGGCTCCGGCTTTGCTTGCCCCATGACCGGAACGACGACGAACACACCGAACAACCCGGCTCGCGACGACCGCCGGGTGGCACCACCCCCCGGGCGCGGCGCATCGATCCGCCCCGCACGAGGCAGACTTGCGGCGCTCGCGCTGTTCTCCGTGGTGCTCGGCCTGGTGGGATCCGGCGCGGCGGCGCCGGCCGGGGCGCTGCCGGCGGGCGCCCCGCATGCCGACACGCGGCAGGCCGAGACCGACATCAGGGCCCGGATCGAGGCGATCCCGGGGATGCGGGTGACCGGCGAGAAGCCGGCCGCGCCGGGCATCCGCTACTTCGAGTTGACCTACCGTCAGCCGATCGATCACGAGCACCCCGAGCGGGGTTCCTTCGAGCAGCGGCTGAGCCTGCAACACCGATCGGTCGAGCGACCGATGGTCCTGTACACCAGCGGATACAACCTCGGTGCCGGGCCGAGCTTCCGCTCCGATCCGGCCACCGTGCTCGACGGCAACCAGATCTACACCGAACAGCGCTACTTCGGCACGTCCCGACCCGAGCCCGCCGACCTGGCGAACCTGACCATCCGGCAGGCCGCGGGCGATCACCACCGGCTGATCCAGGCATTGAAGGGCATCTACCGGGGCGCGTGGATATCCACCGGTGGCAGCAAGGGCGGCATGACCACGGTCTACCACCGTCGCTTCTATCCGAACGACGTCGACGGCAGCGTCGTCTACTCCGCGCCCAACAACACCGACGACCGTGACGACAGCGCGTGGGACACGTTCCTCGCCACCGTGGGCACCCCCGAATGCCGGGCGGCGCTACAAGGTGTGCAACGCGAAGCGCTGGTGCGGCGCGACGAGTTGGTGGCCCGCTACGGGCAGTGGGCCCAGGCGAACGGCGAAACGTTCGACACGCTCGGGAGTGTCGACAAGGCCTTCGAACTCGCGGTCCTGCGCCTGCCGACGATGTTCTGGATGTACGCGGGCGAGCCGAGTTGCGCCGGTGTGCCCACTCCGGCCGCGACTTCCGACGAGTTGTACGCGTGGCTCGACGGGATCACCCGATTCAGCGTCTACACCGACCGCAGCGTCGAGTTCTTCCAGCCCTACTTCTACCAACTCGGCACTCAGCTCGGATACCCGCAGGTCGCCGCGCCCCATCTCGACGGCCTGCTGCGTCACCCCGGGATCCAGGAGGTGCGCAGCTACGTACCGCGCGACATCCCGCTGCGCTTCCAGCCCGGGGCGATGCGCGACATCGACCGGTGGGTGCGGTTCCGGAGCAGCGAAATGCTCTTCCTCTACGGCGAGAACGACCCCACGCGCGCGGAGCCGTTCCGACTCGGCCCCGGCAGCCGTGACGCGCAGGTCCGGATCGCGCCGCACACCGGCCACAGCCTGACCATCGGGGCCCTCTCCCCCGCGGATACCGCCGCCGCCACCGCCACGCTGCGTCGGTGGGCTCGGGTGTAACCCCGACCACGGCGGGCGATACGCGCCCGCGCCGGGTCACGGCGTCCGATCGCATGCCGTGACCCGGTCACGGGGGTCACGTGCCGGCCAGTGCCTCGGTCGGGGTCAGCCGGGAGGCGCGGATCGAGGGGTAGACGCCGGCGACCATGCCGACCAGGATCGCGCCGCCGAAGCCCGCCGCGACCGAGGCCGGCGAGAGCACCGCGGGCCAGTGTTGGAACCAGGTGTCCAACGCGGTGCGATACACCCCGCACGGCGGGAGCGTGACCCTGCACGCCTACCGGGACGGACCGCAGGTCGTCTTCGAGGTGACCGACACCGGAACCGGCATCGCGGCCCACGATCTCCCGCACGTCTTCGACCGGTTCTGGCGCGCCGACAAGTCCCGCAACCGCCGCACCGGCGGCAGCGGCCTGGGCCTGGCCATCACCCACCGCCTCACCCACGCCCATGCCGGCACGATCACGGCCCGCAGCACCCCCGACGTCGGCTCGGTCTTCACCATCCGCCTGCCGACCTGAGCAATCCCCCATGAGCTGCCCGCAAACGCAACTGCCCGCGGGCATCCGCCGGTCGACCCGAGCGACCCTCGGGCTAGCGGGTGGACGGCGGCGCGGCATCGCGTTCCCGGATGAACTCGTCCAGCCGGGCGAGTTGTTCGGCGGTGAACGCACTCTCGGGCACGGCGGTCACGCACCGCGGCGTCGTGCGGATCACCAGCAGCCCGAACTCCCGCCGCACACCCAGGGTGGTCGACCAGCGCGTGCTCGTCGTACCCACGCCGGGCCGTTCGCGCGTGAATTCCTCGTCGTCGAGCACGATGTCGATCGCGCCCTGCTTGATCAGCGCACGCACCTGCCTGGCGTGGAGGAACAACAGGGCGAACACGAAGAAGAACAGCCACACACGCATGAGGCCCTCCTGCGTGAAGACGGCCAGGAGCGCGACCGCGGGCAACGCGACCAACCCCCGACGGCCCCACTTCCGATAGGCCGCGAACATCGCCGCGGCACCGGTCCGCCACGTGTAGGTGTACGTCGTCGAGATCAGCATGTGCGGATGCTAGAGGGAGTGCGCAACACCCGATCCGGCGGCCCTCCACGGCCACCGGCCGACCCCGGGCGACAACTCCCCCCGCCGGCCACAGGATCGGCAAATCCACGCCCGGATCCGCTGTGAGCGGATAAGCCCTGAGCGGATCCGCTCAGGGCAGATCGGCTTGGAACCACCGTGTGCGACGGCCCAGGGTGGAGGCATGAGCGATGACACGAAGCTTTTCCCCGAACGCACCCGAAACGAGCTGTACGCCAAGCGCGTCCTGCTCCTGGACGGCCCGTTGGACGACGACAACGGCACGTTGCTGACGACGCAGTTGCTCAACCTGGCGGCGGAGGACCCCTCCGAGGACATCGCGCTGTGGATTCACTCGCCCGGCGGCTCGGTGCCCTCGATGCTCGCGATCCGTGACGTCATGCGCCTCGTCCCGTGCGACGTGTCCACGCTGGTGCTCGGAATCGCCTACAGCGCGGGCCAGTTCCTGCTCTCCGCGGGAACGCCGGGCAAGCGCCGGGCGCTGCCGCACTCCCGGGTGTTGATGCACCAGGGCTCGGCCGGGATCGCCGGGAGCGCCGTCGACGTCGAGTTGCAGGCCAACGATCTCCGGCATACCCGGGACACGGTGCTCGGCCTCATCGCGCAGGACACCGGGCAGCCCGTCGAGCGCATCTTCGAGGACTCGCTGCACGACCGCTGGTACACCGCCCAGGAGGCGCTCGACTACGGCTTCATCGACGCGATCGTGCAGGAGTTCCACGAGGTCGCACCACGCGGCGCCCGCCGCAGCCCGCAGAACGCCGGATTCCGGGGAGTGTCGCGATGAGCACCTACACCATTCCGAACGTCATCACCCGCGACTCCCGCGGCGAACGCATCATGGACGTGTACTCGCACCTGCTCGCCGAGCGCGTCATCTACCTGGGGACGGGCATCGACGCGGGCGTGGCCAACGCGCTCGTGGCGCAGTTGTTGTTCCTGGAGGCGGACAACCACGAACGCGACATCCAGTTCTACATCAACTGCGAAGGCGGCGACCCCAGCGCCATGCTGGCGGTGTACGACACCATGCGGTACATCCGTTCGGAGGTCGCCACCACATGCGTGGGGCAGGCGGTCGCGGTGGGCGCGGTCCTGCTCGCCGCAGGGGAACCCGGCAAGCGCGCCGCCCTGCCCCACGCGCGGGTGGTGCTCCATCAACCCGCCGCGCAGGGACGCGGCACGATCCCGGACCTGATCCTGCAGGCCGACGAAGTGGTGCGCGTCCGCGCGGACATCGAGCGCATCCTGTCCCGGCACAGCGGTCAGAGCACGGCCACCCTGCGCGCGGACACCGACCACGACCGGGTCTTCACCGCGACGGGAGCCAAGGAGTACGGGCTCGTCGACGTCGTGCTCGAGGAGCGCTGAGGCGCCCCGACCGGCGCGCCCCCGCTCCCCGACGGCGTACGGTCAGGCCGCCAGGGCGAAGGCGGCATGGCAGACCGGGGTGGAACGTCCCACTGGCCGGGTGCTCCTCAGGTTCTCGCCGACCGCGAGGGTCAGATCGACGAGGCTCACCCCCAGGGCGCCGCCGACGGCCGCGATCATCTCGCTCGACGGCTCCTTGAGGCCGCGTTCCACCTCGGAGAGGTACTGCGGCGACACGCCCGCGCGACCCGCCGTCTCGACGAGTGTCTCGCCGCGATCGTGTCGTAGCGAACGAAGCTGCTCACCGAGCGCGTGCCGCCACAACGGCTCGCGGCTCGGCGGCGCGGCAGCGCGCCGCGGCTCGGGTGCGCGGTGCCCGTTGTCGGCGGCACGGGGCGAACGCTTGTCGTCGGCGGCACGGGGCGAAAGCGGTGGGGCGGTCTCGGCCATGCCTCATGGTAGGCCGCCCCTCGCCCTGTTTCGAAGTTGTCCGCCCGCAGCGGAATCCGGCGAGCCGCGCGCCGCGGCGACCTCGACCACCGGTAGGTGCCGGCCGTGTTCGTACCCGACCGCCCTGGGGTGCGCCACGATTGACATGGAGTGCACTCCAACACCTAGCGTCGTGGGCGAACGATCACGAGCCCGGGAGGCACCGACATGACCGAAACACCCACCCGATACCTGGGGGAACTGGCGGTCTCCGCACAGGGCCTGGGCTGCATGGGCATGAGCCACGCCTACGGCGCCTCGGACGACGAGCAGTCGATCGCGACGCTGCACCATGCCCTCGACCTCGGGGTGACCCTCCTGGACACCTCCGATTTCTACGGTGCCGGGCACAACGAGGAGCTCATCGGGCGTGCCATCGCCGGGCGCCGCGACGAGGTGGTGGTGGCCACGAAGTTCGGCTTCGCCAACCGCCTCGGCGAACCCACCCGGGTGCGCGGCGACGCGGCCTACGTACGGCAGGCGTGCGACGCGTCGCTGCGCAGGCTCGGGGTCGACCACATCGACCTCTACTACCAGCACCGGGTCGACCCGCGGGTGCCGATCGAGGAGACCGTCGGCGCCATGGCAGACCTGGTGCGCGCCGGGAAGGTCCGACACCTGGGCCTGTCCGAGGCCGGCGCGAACACCATCCGGCGGGCGCACGCGGTACACCCGATCACCGCTCTACAGAGCGAGTGGTCGGTGTGGACCCGCGATCTGGAGCCGGAGATCGCCCCGGTCTGCCGCGAGTTGGGCATCGGACTCGTCCCGTTCTCCCCCTCGGGCGCGGCTTCCTGACCGGCCGGTACAACTCGGTCGCGGAACTGGCGGAGACCGACGTACGGCGCAGCCAGCCGCGCTTCGCGGACGGCAACCTCGAACGCAACCTGGCGATCGTCGCGAAGCTGAACGAACTGGCCGCGGCCAAGGGAGTCACCGCCGGGCAACTCGCCCTGGCCTGGGTGCAGCACCGGGGCGACGACGTGGTCCCGATCCCCGGCACGCGGCGCCGGCGCTATCTGGAGGAGAACCTCGCGTCCCTGACGATCGCGTTGTCCGCCGACGACCTGGCCGCCATCGAGGCCGCCGCTCCGCCCGAGCAGATCGCGGGCACCCGCTACGACGCGACCAGCCTCACCTTCGTCGACGGCTGAGCCCGCCTCGGGCGCGCCGGCGTTTTCGGTAGGGCACCGTTTCCGACCCGAGTCGCCGTCGTTATCCCGGGGATCGTGGTCACGACACGTCGCGTCGCAGTGCTCGACCGGCCAACGCGCCCGTGGGTCGCCCGTCGCGCAGTGCGGCGGTCCCGTTCACCAGGACGTGCCGCATACCGCGGGCGTAGCTTGCCGGATTCGCGTACGTCGCCGTGTCCAGCACGTCCTCGGCCAAGAAGATCGCCACGTCGGCGTGTGCCCCGACCCGGAGCGCTCCTCGGTCCCGCAGGCGCAGCGTCGTCGCGGGCAGGCTCGTCATCCGCCGTACGGCCTGCTCCAGCGTCACGATCCCCTCGTCGCGCGCGTAGCGACCCAGCACCCGGGCGAAGGTTCCGAACGCCCGCGGGTGCACGGGATGGTCGGCGAAGCGTTCGTCGACCGCGGGTGCGTCCGAGTCCGAGCCCACCGACACCCAGTCCCGCTCGAAGGCGAGTCGGATGTTGTCCTCGTTGCCGATGAAGTAGGCCGCGTCGGCGTGCGGCGCGGCGAGGACGATGTCCAGCAGGGTGGTGACCGGGTCGACGTCGCCTCGGGCCTTCGCGATCTCCGCGACGGTGGATCCGGGGGTGACACCGATGTCCGGATGGTTCGACAGGATCACGACGCCTTCGGCGCCGCCGCTCATCCGCCACAGGCTTTCCCAGTCGCCGCCGTCGCGCACCGCGTCGGCGATCGGCGAGCGCTCCCGCGGATCGCCGAGACGCTCCCGGAGCCGCTCGGGTCCACCGAGGTGGAAGGGCGGCGGAATGGCGAACGCCAACGCCGTACTGCCGGCCGCGTAGGGGTAGATGTCCGCCGTGACGTCGACACCGGCCGCCCGGGCCGCCTCGATCCGGTTCAGGACCTCGCGCATCTTGGTCCAGTTGTCACGGCCCGCGGTCTTCAGGTGGTAGATCTCGGCGCGCGCACCGGAGGCCCGGGCGATGTCGAGGAGTTCCTCGACGCCTTCCAGGAGGTGATCGCCCTCGTTGCGCAGGTGCGAGATGTACAGGGCGTCATACCGCGCCAACACGCGTGCGTAGGCGATGAGTTCGGACGTGGTGGCGTAGGTTCCCGGTGGGTAGATCAGCGCGGAGCCGACCCCCAGTGCACCGTCCGCCAGTTCCTGTTCCAAAAGCGCGCACGCGCTGCCGATGTCGTCGTCGCTCAGCGGGCGATCCTCGAGGCCGGCGACGGACATCCGCAGATTGTCCGCCCCGACGAAGCTCGCCACGTTCTGGCCTACGCCGCGCGATTGAAGCTCCTCCAGGAAGTCCCGCAACCGAGGCCACGAGCGGCGGGTTCCCTCGGGGACCGCGCCGAACTCGACCATCCCCTCGGTCATCGCGCCGGCCACCGGACCGAGCGAGACGCCCTCGCCGAAGACCTGCGTGGTGACACCCTGGTAGAGGTCCGACAGGCCCCGGGGGTCCGTCTGGAGCGTGAAGTAGGCGTGGCTCAGCACGTTGACGAAGCCGGGGCAGACCACACAGCCCCGCGCGTCGATCTCGTCGCGGCCCCGGGTCGCGCCGACATCCCCGATCGCGACCACCCGCCCGGCGTCGATCGCGACATCGCCGTCGAACGCGGGCGATCCGCTTCCGTCGACGACGGATCCTTCGCGGACAACGAGATCGACCTGCATACGGAACCTCTTCGAGTACGGGTGGGCCGGTTCCCCGGTGGCGCCCCTCAGTATCGCCGCGGCCGTGCCCACGGGGTTCGGGCCCGGGCACGAGCGATACGTCGAAGGTGTGTCCATCCGTACGAAGACGAGGACGGGGACGAGGCCCCGACCGGAGAACGGGGACGAGGCCCCGACCGGAGGACGAGGACGAGGCCAGGATCGGAGGACGAGGACGACGCGGGGCCACGGCCGGAGGACGACGCCTCGACCAAGGGCGCCTCCCCCGTCGGAGCGCGCCCGCCCCGACACCGGCCCCGACCGCGCGCCCGCTACCCGGCCGCGACGCCGGACCCTACGCTGCTGTGCGTGGTTGTCGTGCAGGCCGAGATCGCCGATTCCGGAGGCGTACGTGGTGCGTGACGGTGCGAGATTCGACGTCGTCGTGGTCGGGGGCGGGCACAACGGCCTGGTCGCGGCCGCGTACCTGGCGCAGGCGGGCCGCTCGGTCCTGGTGTTGGAACGGCTCGACGAAGTCGGCGGTGCGGCGGTGTCGTGCCGGCCGTTCCCCGGGGTCGACGTGCGCCTGTCGCGATACTCCTACCTGGTCAGTCTGCTGCCTCGCAAGATCGTCGACGACCTGCGGCTGCCGCTCACGCTGCGCCGACGCCGGGTCGGCTCGTACACCCCGCTCGGCGACCGCGGCCTGCTCGTCGACGCCGCGGACCACGAACGCACCCGCGCCGAACTCACCCGCTTCGCCGGCCCGCGCGAGGCCGACGCGTGGGAGCGCTTCGGCGCGGCCACGGCGCGACTGGCCCGTCGGGTGTTTCCCACCCTGACCGAACCGCTGCGCTCCGCGGCCGAATTCCGCCGGCTGGTGGACGACGAACGCCTGTGGGACGCACTGTTCGCGCAGCCCCTGTCGGGCCTGATCGAGGCGGAGTTCACCGACGACACGGTGCGCGGCGTGGTGGCGACCGACGCTCTGATCGGCACGTTCGCCCCGATGGACGACCCCGCGCTGCGGCAGAACCGCTGCTTCCTCTATCACGTGGTCGGCGGTGGCACGGGAGATTGGGACGTACCGGTCGGCGGCATGGGAGCCGTCACCTCGGGCCTCGCGGACGCGGCCCGCGCCGCAGGCGCGCAGTTGCTCACCGGGGCGTCGGTGACCGCCGTGGATCCGGACGGCGAGGTGCGGTACACGATCGGCGACCGGGACTGTCGTGTCACGGGCGGGCACGTACTGGCCGCCGTCGCTCCCGACACGTTGGCCCGGCTCCTCGGCGAGCCTCCGGACGGGCCCGCGCCGGAGGGATCCCAGCTCAAGGTCAACATGGTCCTGGCCCGACTGCCGCGGCTGCGTGACCCGCTCGCGGACCCGCACCGGGCCTTCGCGGGCACCTTCCACGTCAACGAGGGATACGCGCAGCTCGCGGCGGCGTACGACCGCGCCGCGACCGGGGGCATGCCGGTCCTGCCGCCGGGCGAGATGTACTGCCACACCCTCACCGATCCCTCCATCCTGGGTCCGGGCCCCCGGGCGGCGGGCGTGCACACGCTGACGCTGTTCGGCCTGCACATGCCCGCGCGGCTGTTCGCCGACGACAACGACGGCGCCAGGGCGAAGGCGCTGCGCGCGATGCTCGACTCGGTCGACAGCGTCCTGGCCGAGCCGATCGAGGACTGCCTGCTGCGCGACGGCGACGGCAACCCGTGTCTGGAGGTCCGCACGCCAGTGGACCTGGAGCACGAACTCGGGCTGCCTGCGGGGCACATCTTCCACCGGGACCTGTCCTGGCCATACACCCGGGACGCCGAGGCGCACGGCACATGGGGCGTCGAGACGGCCCACGAGCGAGTCCTGCGCTGCGGGGCCGGCGCGCGCCGCGGCGGCGGCGTGAGCGGTATCCCCGGCCACAACGCGGCCATGGCGGTCCTCCGGACGAGTCCGACCCGACGCGCGCGTTGAGCAGGCCCGCGCGTCGTGTAGGCGTCGACCCCGTGGCACCACGACATCCGGGGCGCGGATGCCACGGGCACGCCCGACTCGCGCGTCGGCCGTCCGCTCGCGCCCTCGTGGCGAACCCGACGTGCCGTCCGCCGGAAACCCTCACGAACGAGGGCGATGCGCCCTAGCCTGAAACGGGATCGGTGCCGCGCGTGACGCGGGGACCGTTGGGGGGCCGTGCCGGTTTTCGGTCGCGGTGAAGCAGTGGGGGTACGGGATGTCAGGCACTACGGCACGCGCGAACGTCCTCGGCAAAACCCTGTGCGTGGGGTCGGTCGCGGGATCGCTGGTCGCCTGCGGGGTGGTCGTACAACAGGCGGCGCCCGCGTTGACCGTCGAGGTCGCCCGCATCATGATGGCGCAGGGCGGCGCGATCACGATCCGGCAGGCGCTGAAGCTCACGGTGTCGGTTGTCGGGCCGATCCTCCTGGACCAACTGACCGGCACCACCGGGTCGGGAAACGCCGTGACCCAGGTGGGCACCAAGGCCGTCGAGAACGACTGGACGATCGTGGTGCGGCGAAAGGTCGGCGCCACCGTGCAGAACACCGGGTACAAGGTCGCCTACGCGGGCAAGGTGCACGTGATCACCAACGGCCGGACCATCCAGACCTTCGAGCCCAGCAGGAAGCTGATCACCATCGACGCGGCGTCCGACACGCCCACCACCGTCGCCGTCGTCGACAGCCTGGAGCAACCCATGCGCAGCTCGGGCAAGTTCCGGGTGCTGGCGGCCGGCAAGTACACCGATTTCGACTTCGACACGGACAAACGTTCCGGCTCGCGCAAGGGCACGGACCTGCACGTGACGCTCAGCGGCCCCTCCGGCGCGCACGGCGCGGTGTACGCGAACCACTCGGGCGAGGGCAAGCCGTCCCTGTCCGACTGTGTCACCGTACGACCCGACGCGTGGACCACCGACTTCGGCAAGCTGAACATGCGCAAGCCGTACTGCGTGCAGACCAGCGAGGGCCGGTTCGGCACCTTCGGCATCAGCAGCACCGGCGAATACTCGTACACCATGTGGCAAACGGCGTCGAGCCTCCCCTGAGGCAGCCGCGGCCGGACGGTGCCGGACGGGTCCGCACCCGCCCGGAGCGGTCCGGCCGCCCGCGCTCACCCGGACGGTTCCGGCGGCTCCGGCACCGTCCGGTCGCGGAGATCCACCAACCGCCGGAGGTCGTCCTTCGCGGACTCCTTTTCCTCGGCGGTGAGTTGCACCCGATCGGCGCGCGTGAGCGCGTCCGCGGCGGTCTTCTCGTCCCCCAGGCGCCCGGCGACATCCGCACGCAGCACGAGCAGGCGCAGCAGTTGCGCGGGCGTGGGCCGCTCGTCCGGGAGGTCCAGTACTCGGTCGATGATGCTCGCGGCACCCGCCGGATCCGCCTTGGAGTCGGCGAACAACGAGGCATGGTGCAGCGCCCGGGCGAACGTCTCCTCGGGGGCGGGACGATGGTGTTGTGCCGCGCTCGTCGGCTGCCCGATGCGGAGGCAGTTGCCACCCGGATCGGTGACGAGGAACTGCCTTACCCCGTAGGACATTTCCTTCAGCGGCCCGATGCGCGGCAGCCCACGGGTCGGGATCCGTCCATACGTCGCCTTCAGGCCGGCCCGGAACGCCTCGTACAGCCCGTCGACGTCCTCGGTGTGGATGTAGCACGTGCTGTACGACTCGGCCGGCTCGTACTGCCTCAAGCCGAAGAACTGGAGCTCGATGTCACCGCGTTCGACGACCGCGTAGGGATTGGGGCTCTTCTGGAGGTAGGTCGTCTCGAACCCGAGCGCCACATAGAAGTCGACGACGGGTCGGATGGTCCGGCACGGCAGAATCGGAACGGTCTTCTCGCCCATCCGCACAGCCTAGCCGGCCCGTTTGCGCCCGCTCGCCCGACGGCCACCGGCGCATCGCCGGGTGAAGAACTGCCGATCCCACCACGACGGTGGGGCCGGTCCCGGGTGGGGCCGGTCCCACCGCGCGGGGCGGGGTCGACCCGCCGTCACCCGACCGAAGCAGCCGCCTCGTCCTCGGGCAGCGGCGCTCGGCCGACGAGCGCGCGCGGCGCGGGCGCCTTGCCGCAGAACGCCGACTCCAGGGTGTCGCCCAGGATCGTGTTCACGGTGCCGTTGTTGGTGACGTTGGCCACCGAGGTGACGCTGCGTCGGCCGTCACGAGTGGTGAACGCGTAGGTGTAGTAGCCCTGCACGGTCCCGGTGTGCCCGTAGACCGAGATGCCGCAGGAAAGATCCCGTCGACGCAGACCCAGACCGTAGAAGCGGGTCCCCGAGGTATCGCTGGGCGTCATCTGCACCATCTGGTCCAGGAGGTCGGCGCGCAGCAGTCGGCCGCCCAGCAGCGCCGAGACGAAACGGTCGAGGTCGCCCGGGCTGGAGATCATCGCTCCGGCCGACTGGGCCCAGGAGACGGTCTGTTCGGTCGAGTCCACCAGCGGCGCGCCCGCCTCGTCCGGGGTGAGGTAGCCGCGGATGCCCTTGCCGGCGATGCCGGTCGCGGGGTGCACGTACCGGGTGTCCCGCAGGTGCAGCGGGCCGATGATCCGTCGCTCGTATTCCTGCCGCACCGTGCCGCCGGTCAGCTTTTCGATCAGGGCCCCGACGACCACGAAGTTGCTGTTGGAGTACTGGTAGGTGGTGCCCGGCACGGCCGTCGCGGGATGCGCGGTGGACAGCGCGATGAGTTCGTCGTACGTGAAGACCTTGTTGCGCACCGCCTCGAAGCCCGGGACGGTTCGGGCGAACATGTCGTTCGAGTAGTCCCACAGCCCGCTCTTGTGCGTGAGCAGATGGCGCACGGTGATCCGGGTGTCCGGCAGGACGCCGGGCAGGTAGCGATCGACGGGCGCGTCCAGGTCGACGACGCCCTCACCGACCAACTGCATGAGCACGACGGTGGAGAAGGTCTTCGTCACGCTGCCGATGCGAAACCGCGCGTTCGTGTCCATGCCGGCGCCGGTCGCGGTGTCGCTCACGCCGGCCGTCTCGCGGTACACGGTGCGACCCTCGTCGATCCGGGTCATCGCCCCGGGAGCACCGGCCGCCAGTGTCCGGGTCAGGACATCGCGCAATCCCGCGAGGTCCGGTGCCGGGAGGGTCGCCGTGCCCTGCGACCGCGACGAGCCGGCCGCCTCCGGACCCGATACCTCGGCCGCCGTCGCGGGGCCGACGGTAACGGCCACGGCCAGCAGTGCGGTTGCCGCCGCGGTGCGTGTTCGTGAAATGCGTCGCAAGAGGTTGCTCCCATGTTCTTCGAACATTCTCGGCCGGGACGTCGAAGGCTCGCCGAACATGTCGGCCCACCGGACCGAGGCGACGCGGAGTACCCGCACCCGATCCCGTCGGCCCTCGAATTCCCGTCGGTCCGACGGTAGTCGATCAACGGACGCGGCTCGCCCGAGGCGTGATCGGCGCGTGGGGGTGACGGTCGTCCGGCGCGGGTGGGAACACGTGCGCGACGACGGCCCCGACCGCCCGTCGGCGGGTTACCGAGTCGTCTGCGACAGGTGGGTCTTGGCGTCCTCGTACGTACCGTTGCCGGCGGAGTCGGCGCGGGTGTAGACGAGGTGGAGCACGCCGGACCCGAACGTCGTCGACGAGATCAAACGCAGCGGGATGGTGTCGTCGCCTTCGTCGAACAACCGCATGCCCTTGCGAACCACGATCGGGTGCACCAACAGGTGCAGCTCGTCCAACAGGCCGGCTTCCAACAGCCGGCGCACGATCGAGATCGAGCCGCTGAGCGAGATGTCCCCGCCCGGCTCGTTCTTCAGGGCGGTGACGGCTGCCACGAGCTCGCCCTCGAGCTGCTCGGAATTGCGCCACGTGAAGTCGAGCTCGCGCCGCGACACGACGATCTTGCGCGCGTCGCCCAGCACCTTGGCGAAGGCCGCGTCCTCACCACCGGCCGCCTCCCGCTCCGGCCACGCCCCGGCAAAGCTGTCGTAGGTCTTGCGACCGAGCAGAATGGTCTCGGAGGTGCCCAGCATCGAACCGACCGCGGCGCCCATCTCGTCGTCGAAGTACGGGAAGTGCCACTGGTCGGGTGCCTCCACGACGCCGTCGAGCGAAACGAACAGGCCGGCGGTGATCTTCCGCATGGTGGTCCCCAGGGTGTGTCGAAGGTCGGTGAACTCTGTCGTGGGGTAGACGACCGCCGGCGGCAGAACTCATCGCGGTTTCACGATCGTTTCACGAGACATCGCGAAACCGACGGCAACCACGCCACGACCCGCGCCGCGACGAGCGCGAACGGCACGTCGCGCCATGGGAGCGGCATCGGTCCCGCATGCTCGGGGCGCCTTCGACGACCGCCTCGCCGCCGACCGTACCCTCAGATCCGCGTCTGCCGCGTGTCGTCGCCGGGTTCGGCCTCGCTCGGGCTCCCGGCGGAGGACGCCACGAGAAAGCCCCGCGCCGGGTCCTCGACGCGACCGAGAACCGGCGGCAGCGGAATGTCCGCCGCGACGCGGAACCCGCCTTCCGGACGATGTCCGGTCTCCAATGTGCCGCCGTGCAGGACCACCCGCTCACGCATGCCCACCAGGCCGTACCCGCTGCCCGCCAGTCCGGCCGGCACCGCGGCGCCGGCACCGTCGTCGAGCACCTCGACCGCGACCCGGTCGGGGAGATACCGCACCCGCACGCACGCCCGTGCGTCGCCCGCGTGCTTGCGCGTGTTGGTCAGCGCCTCCTGCACGATCCGGTACAGGGTCAACCCCGCGGCCGGCGGCAGCGGCCTCGGCTCGCCCGCCTGCTCGTAGTCGACGGGCAGGCCGGCCGCGTCCGACTCGGCGATCAGGTGGCCGATGTCCTCCATCCCGGGCCGAGAACGGGACGGCGGGTCGGCGTCGGCGTCGGCGTCCGTGCCGCGCAGCACGCCGAGCAGTTGTCGCATCTCGTCGAGCGCCGCCCGGCCGGACTCCTCCAGGGTGAGCAGCGCGCCGCGCGCGATCTCCTGCTCGGGTGTGAGCGTGGACCGCGCGCCACCGGACATCAGGTTCATCGTGGTGATGTGGTGCGAGACGGTGTCGTGCAACTCCCGGGCGATCCGCCGCCGTTCCTCGGTCACCGCCCGCTCCGCGAGCAACTGTCGGTTGAGGGCGAGTTGGTTCTGCCACTTGGCGACGCCGATGCCGATCGCGACCACCAGCACCGTCACCGCCATATCGGCGAGGACGGGCAGCAGCACACCGTTCCCGACGCGCTCGGCCCGCAACCACTGCACCGCCATACAGGCGCAGGCGGCGATCGCGGTGTCCCGGCTCCCGCGATGGCGGGCCACCGTGTACAGCGCGAACACCATCGCGCCGCCGTAGTTCTGCGAGCTCGGCGTGACCACCAGGAGGAAGGCCGCCTGGGTCACGACCGTGGCCGTGAGGACCCACACGGGGTATCGCCGGCGCAACAGGAGGAACACGGACCCCAGCACCGCCAACAGGATCCCGAGCGGCGTCACCTCGGTGCTGTCGGCACTTTCGGGCGCGACGTAGTTGAGGACGTCCCCGGCGCAGGCGAACAGCGCGATCAGCACATCGTTGCGCACGGCCCGGACGGTCACCAGGTCGCGCCAGTGCCGGGGCAACGGCTCCGGGTGCGGGCTCGCCGTGGCGCCGGCACCGGGAGCTTCCGCCGAGACCGCCTGTGGGTGTCGGAACCCCATCGTCGGTCTCCTTCGCTGCCGATCGGTGCTGCGAAATATACCGGCCATTCCTCTCGGCTATTCCTTGGCGCCGACCGCGTCGATCGGTTCGATGCGCAGGAGTCGTCGGGTGACCGGCGCGACCGCGAGTGGGGCCAGCAACAGGGCGGCGGCGCTGATCCCGAGCAGCGGCGGGATCGGTACGTAGGGAGTGCTCTCGCCGAAGGCGGCCTTGCCGAACGGGACCAGGGTGATCAGCGCGACGGCCAGGCCGAGGGCGAGACCGATGACGCCGACCAGTACCGCCTCGCCGCGCAGCACGCCGCGCACCTGGGCATGGGTGCTGCCGATCATCCGCATCAGACCGAGTTCACGACGTCGGGCGAAGGTGGACACGACCATCGTGTTGACCGCGGCGATCGTGGCGAAGCCGGCCAGGATCACCAGCATCACCTGGTTCGTCCACTTGTTGGTCTCGCGGGCCTGGTCGCGTTCCGCGGCGTATCCGGCCCGGTCCGACACCGAGGTACCGGGGTGTTGCCCGGTCGCCTTGGTGAGCGCGGCGTCCACGGCGGCGGGGTCGGCCCCGTCGGCGAAGCGGACGAGCAGGCGGCCGTCCAGGGCGGCGTCGACGTGGTGTTCCACCACGGCGCGCGGAAGGGTGACGACGGCGGTGCCCAGGCCCCGGTCGTAGGTGGCCACGAGCACGGGCTTGATCCTGGTGCCGTCGCCGAGGCGCATCTCGACGGGCTTGCCGACGCGTGCCTTGACGGTGTCGGCGGTGAGCCGGTCCATGGCAACCGCGCCGCCGGGCGGTTGGGCGGCGCCGGGGCGCAGGGCATCGAGGGTGCCCTTGCGTACACCCAGGTCCAGAACCCGGGCGAGGTCGCTGTCGGTGCCGCCGACGGCCTGTGTGGGGAACTTCTCCAGCCGGTCCGAGGTGGACATGACCACGCTGGTGGTCAGGATCGAGGTCACCGCGTCGACTCCGGGCACGCGGGCGACGTCGCCCGCGGTACGGGCCGGGAATCCGGGTCCGGTGACCACGCGGTCGGCGGTCAGGGCGGCCTCGGCCTGCTTCTCGCTGTAGTGGTCCTGCGCGGCGAACATGAACATCAGCGTGCTCGCGAACGCGACGGTCAGCGTGATCGGGGTGATCGCGGAGGCGAGCCGGCGCGAGTTGGCGCGGGCGTTGTCGAAGGCGAGTTGCCCGGGGACGCCGAACAGGCGCAGCAGGACTCCCGTCAGCCGGACGAACAGGTGCGCGACGAGTGGACCGAGCAGGCCGATGCCGAGCATGAACAGCATGATCACGCCGCTCGCCGCCGCGACCGCCTGATCGCCGGCGACCTTCATCGCGAGTCCGGACAGGACCCCGGCGCCGGCGATCGAGACGATACCGAGCACGAGTCGGAACCAGCCGACGCGGGCGCGCTCGATGCCGGCCTCGCCGAGTGCCTCGGTGGGCTTGGTGCGGGCACTGGCCCTGGCGGCGACGAGCCCGGCCAGGACCGCGGACAGGATGCCCGCGCCGACCGCGGCGAGCATCGGGATCGGGCCGATCGACAGGGTCACCCCGGTCTCGACCATGCCGCGCTCGATCATCCGGTCGAACCACCACCGGGCGAGCAGTGTCCCGGGCAGCAGTCCGGCCAGGCCGGCGATCAGGGCCACGAATCCGGCCTCGGTGGCGATCATCCGGCGGATCTGCCAGGGCGTGGCCCCCACGGCACGCAGCAGCGCGAAGTCGCGGCGGCGCTGGGCCACGGACAGCGTGGTGGCGCCGGCGACGACGAACACGGAGACCATGGCGACGACGCCGCCGAAGGATCCGCCGACCGCGACGAGCATCTCCTTGGTGTCGCCCAGGCGGGGGTATTCGACCTCGCCGCGTCCGTCGCCGGTGCGGACCTTGACGTCGGTGTCCTTCAGCGCCTTGCGCAGGTCGCCGGCGACCTTGCCGGTGGAGGCGCCGTCGGCGAGCAGTACGCCGAACGCGGTCACCTTGCCCGGGTTCCCGGCGAACCGCGGTGCCTCGGAGTCGGCGACGTAGAGCCGGGCGCCCTGGCCCGGGACCACGGCGGTGATCCGCAGGCCGGCCTCGCCCGAGGGCGTGCTCACCCGCAGCGTGCCGCCGGGCGCGGCGCCGTTGCCGGCGCGGGCCGCGGCCTCGGTGGTCAGCACCACCTCGCCGGGGCGCGGCGCCGCGCCGCCCTGCGGGGTGCCGGCCAGGCGCGCGGCGGACCACGGGTGCGCGTCGAGCACGGCGGTGGGGGTCTGCGCGGGGAAGGTGAGGTCGGGCAGGACGGCGGCGACGCCGGGCACCGCGGCGATGCGCGCGGCCAGCCCCGCGTCGATCCGGGCCCGCTCGGGCAGCGCGACCGAGACCTCCTCCTTGTCCTCGCCGCTGCCGAAGGTCTTGTGCACGCTGTTCTGGCCGGCGACCACGATCGGGGTGTCGGCGTAGCGACCGGGCGGCAGGTGCGCGCGCAGGCCGCTCTCCAGGAAGATCCCGCACATCGTCACGAGCGTGGCGGCGAACAGCAGGGCGACGAACGAGCCGATGAAGGACGCGGGCCGAAACCGCACGGAGGTGCGGGCGAGGCCGTTGGTGCGCGGCATCAGGCGGCCCGCCCCTGCGTGCGCACCGGCTGCGCCAGGGCGACCATACGGGCGGCGACCGCCTCGGGCGTGGGCTCGTGCAGGTGACCGGCGAGGTGCCCGGCGGCGAGGAAGACGACGCGGTCGGCGTAGGAGGCGGCGACCGGGTCGTGGGTGACCATCACGATGGTGGCACCGGTGTCGTCCACGGCCCGGCGCAGCAGCGACAACACGTCGGCGGCCGTGCTGCTGTCGAGCGCGCCGGTGGGCTCGTCGGCGAACAGTACGTCGGGGCGGGTGACCAGGGCGCGGGCGATGGCGACCCGCTGCTGTTGGCCGCCGGAGAGCTGGGAGGGGCGGCGACCGGCGTGCTCGTGCAGTCCGACCAGGGACAACACCTCGGCGGCGCGTCGCCGGTCGGCGCGTTCGCCCGCGAGTCGCAGCGGCAGCAGTACGTTCTTCTCGACGGTCAACGAGGGCAGCAGGTTGAACGCCTGGAAGACGAAGCCCAGACGGGTGCGGCGCAGTCGGGTGAGTTGGTTCTCGTTCATCGCGGTCAAGTCGTCGTCGCCCAGCAACACCCGGCCCGCGCCCGGCTTGTCGAGTCCGGCGGCGCAGTGCAGGAAGGTGCTCTTGCCCGAGCCGGACGGGCCCATGACCGCGGTGAAACTGCCCTTGGGGATGCTCAGGTCGATGCCGCGCAGCGCGTGCGTCGCCTGCGAACCGCTCCCGTAGGTCTTGGTGACCCCTTCGAGCCGGACGGCCGGTGGGCCCATGTCGTGCGGGGGCGGGCTCGGGGGTGCGAGCCAGCTCGGCCGGCCCGCGTACGGGGAGTGTCCGGGGTGTTCGGGGTGTTCGGGGTATCCCGGATGGCCGTGCTGTACCGGGTGCCCGGTGTGCGGTACCCGGTCCGGGCGCGGGGACGCGACGGGCCCCGTGTTCGCCCGACGGTCGCCTCGTTTGCCTCGCCCGAACATGGTGCCTCCAATGAGTTCCGACCTGCGGGAAAATCAACGCCCCCGACGCCATGGGCGTGCGGCGACGGGATGTGTGCATGCCGAACCGGGTGTGGGTCGATCCCACTCCGGTTGTGCGTCGACCCCTGTGGTTCGTGGGTCCGACAGCGCCGCTACGGCGAGGTCGAACGTGTGTGGTCGGGGGCCCGATCGACGAAGCGAACCGCCCCGCGATCCGTGTTCTCCACACTGCCAGGGCTTTTCCGGCCCGCCGTCGTACGGCGGGACGAGAATTGCGCGCGCAGGCGGTACCGGGGTACTGGTACTCGGCTCGGGCCGCGGCGCGCGGGTGCGGGGCGTATGCGCCCGTTCGGCGTCGTGTCGCCCGGGAGAACGCGTCTTCAGCGCCGCGTCGCCCGGGAGAACGCGTCGAGCCTCCCGGGCACGTGGATCGAAGTGCCGAGGAGGCTCGGGGAGTTGGGGCGCGGCATGCGCTCGACGCCGACGCCGACGCGCCGGCCGGGGTCGGATCGCCGCGAGGCGTGCGCCGATCGTGCCGTCGGGTCAGGCGCGCGGGCGGACGACCCGCACCCGGGTGACGCCGAGCAGGCCGGCCAGCGGCACCTTGGCGGTGGTCTGCTCCGGGCTCACCACGAGACCCTCGGAACGGATCCGTTCCAGCAGGTGTTCGGCCAGGGGCACGATCAGGTGTCGGCCTCGGCAGCGCTCGTTGGCGTGGCCGAAGGGGAGGAATCCCGGCTGGTTCTCCGCGTCCAGGTCCTGCCAGCGCCGCGGTCGGAACTCGTCCGGGTCGTCCCACAGATCGGGATCGCGGTGGCTGAGCAGCGGGAGCAGCAGCACGTCGTCGCCGGGACCGATCCGCGGGTCCAGGGCGGGAAAATCGCCGGACGCCACACGCAGGATGTTCCACGACGGGGGCAACAACCGGAGCGACTCCAGCACGATGTGCCGGTTCGACGCGTCCGGGTCGAACGGCGAGCCGAGCCACAGCGCGTTGGCGACCAGCGCGGACACACCCAGGCACACCGGTGCGGCGACTCGTCGGTACAGCCCCATGGCGTAGTGCCGATCGTCGTCGGCGGCGGCGGCGCGGAGCGCCAGGTGCGACATGGACGCTTCCGGGCCGGGCCTGCCGGGCCATGCCGCACTCGCTCGGACCGCCGCGCGGGCCACCACGGGCGCCGTTTCGAGTCGCGGATCGGTCAGCAGGCGAAACCTCGGGGGTTCCGGTCCGAAAAGCAGATCACGAAGATAGGCGTGGCCCGCGCGCGGCCAGATTCCGGAAAGATCGATCGAATCGGGGGCCGGCCTCTGCAATGCGTCGCGGACGTCCCGCGAGATCGCGTGCAACATGTCGTTCGCTTCCGCCCGGGAAATGGATCTTCCCTGGAGTGGCTTGAAAGTGGGTCGCTCGAATTCATGGGCCGACCTGCTCCCGAGCAGTTTGTCCATGACGTTCGGGTCGGCGACTCCGACGGTGTCGGCCTCGAGGCGAAAAACCTTCGCTCCGCGCCGATCGCGAAGGAGTTCCTCGATCTTCGGCGAGAAAACCGTGACCCGGGCCCTGCCGACCGTTTCGGGACGACTCATCGACGCTCTCCACAAGGCTCGACGCTCTCAACAAGGCTCGACGCTTCCCGCACTGCGAGCGTCCCGCGCCCGGTGCGGCCGGATGTACGGCTGCACCGGGCGCGGGACCGGACTGCGAACCGACGCTCGGTCGGGTCGAGGCGGCGCTACCGCAATGGTGTCGATCGTGCGGCGGAAGCGGGCACGACCCGCGGCGGTTCGATGATCATCCGATGCGCGAACGTGTTCCGATCAGCTGTACCAGATGAACCAGGTGGCGGACTTCAGGCTCTTCTCGGTCCTGAACCTCTTGGAGAAAGAGTTGACGATCTTCGACACGACAACCTCCAGGTGACTTGTGAACCGACCGAGTCGCATACGTGACGCGGGCGGGCCGGGGCGATAATCCATCGCTGGAGAATCCGAGTTTCCGATTCTCGTTGCCTTGGAAGTGAATCCCCGACACGAAAGGCGCGTCAATGTGACGTGGATCACAGATCAAAAACACGCACATATTCCTCACACAAACCAGGAAAACGAGCGTTTGCCGATCTTGCCGCCCGCACGGAAAGCGGATCTTCCGTCGGCCCGAAAAGCGGGCGCGAATAGAGATACTCCGGGCAAACACCTACTCCGGGCAAAGAACTCACCGACACCGCGCACGTCGACGACGGCACGCCGCGTCGGCCGAGCCCGGCCCGGGGCCGGGAGACCGGGCCGCCGACCGCACACGTGCCGATGTGCGGTTGTGTTTGTGGTAGGCCTTGCGTGAGACGGCCACCGGATGCGCCGGCCGGGATCGCTTTTTGTAGGGTTCCCACAACATAGCGGCGCCGGGATGCGTGGAGCGGCACATTGATGTACCCGGCCTTCATCGGACAGGCTGGGAGTAGGTGGAGGCGGCGCTCCGGGACCGGGACGTCGCCTTCTGTGCGTGGGTATTCGGGAGGATCAACCGGTGTTCAGTCGTGTCGCCATCGTCAACCGTGGAGAGGCCGCCATGCGGCTCATCCACGCTGTCCGGGATCTGTCGGCGGAAACCGGGACGCGGGTCGAGACGATCGCCCTGTACACCGACTCCGATCGCGACGCGACCTTCGTGCGCGAGGCCGACGTCGCCTACCCGCTGGGCCCCGCCTCGGCCCGCCCGTACCTCGACCATGCCGTCCTGGAGCGGGCGCTGGTGGAGACCGGGGCGGACGCCGCCTGGGTCGGCTGGGGCTTCGTGGCCGAGGACCCGGCGTTCGCCGAGTTGTGCGAGCGGATCGGCGTCGCCTTCGTCGGCCCGAGCGCGGAGGCGATGCGCCGGCTCGGGGACAAGATCGGCGCGAAGCTGATCGCCGAGGAGGTCGGCGTCCCGGTCGCGCCGTGGAGTCGCGGCGAGGTGGCCACCCTCGAGGACGCGCTGCGCGCCGGCGACGAGATCGGCTACCCCCTGATGCTCAAGGCGACCGCCGGCGGCGGCGGGCGCGGCATCCGCATGGTCGCGTCGGGTGCCGACCTGGCCGACGCCTACGTGCGCACCGGCCAGGAGGCGCTGCGCGCGTTCGGCTCCGGCGTGATGTTCCTGGAGCGCCTGGTCACCGGCGCCCGGCACGTCGAGGTCCAGGTGATCGCCGACGGGCAGGGCACCGCGTGGGCGCTCGGCGTCCGCGACTGCTCGGTACAGCGACGCAACCAGAAGATCATCGAGGAGTCCGCCTCCCCGGTCCTGAGCCCCGAGCAGATCGCGGAGCTGAAGGCGTCGGCGGAGCGACTCGCGCTGGCCGTCGACTACCGCGGCGCGGCCACCGTCGAGTTCCTCTACCACCCCGGCGAGAAGCTGTTCGCGTTCCTCGAGGTCAACACCCGCCTCCAGGTCGAGCACCCGATCACCGAGATCACCACCGGCACCGACCTGGTCCGCCTGCAACTGCACGTGGCGAACGGCGGGAAGCTGGACGGCCCCCGCCCGGTCGAGGCGGGCCACGCCGTCGAGGCGCGGCTCAACGCCGAGGACCCGGACCGCGACTTCGCCCCCTCGCCCGGCCGCATCACCCGGCTCGTGTTGCCCGCCGGCCCCGGTATCCGGGTGGACACCGGCGTCGGCGAGGGCGACACCATCCCGGCCGACTTCGACTCGATGATCGCCAAGATCATCGCCTACGGCCGCGACCGCGAGCAGGCGCTGGGCCGACTGCGCCGGGCGATGGCCGAGACGACCGTGATCATCGAGGGCGGCGCGACCAACAAGAGCTTCGTGATCGACCTGCTCGACCAGCCCGAGGTGATCGACGCGAGCGCCGACACCGGCTGGATCGACCGTGTCCGTGCCGAGGGCCGTCTGGTCACCCACCGGCACTCCGCGGTCGCCCTGGCCGCGGCCGCGATCGAGGCCTACCGGGACGAGGAGGAGGTCAGCCGCCGCCGACTGCTGACCACCGCGCGCGGCGGGCGTCCGCAGGTGCGCCATGACAGCGGCCGTCCGCTGGAGCTGCGCCTTCGCGGCGTCGACTACCGCGTGAGCGTCGCCCGCGTGGGCCATAAGCGTTTCCGTGTCGGCGTCTCCGGTGGCGGCGACGTGCACCCGGCGGACGTCGAGCTCGAGCGCTTCGACGCGCACAGCGGCCGGATCGTGGTCAACGGGCACCGTTTCCGCCTGGTCTCCGCCACGCACGGCCCGATCCACCTGGTCGAGGTCGACGGCGTCACCCATCGGATCAGCCGCGACGAGGGCGGCGTCGTCCGCTCCCCCGCCCCCGCGCTGGTGGTCGCGACACCGCTGTCGGTCGGCGACAAGGTCGAGTCGGGCGCGCCGATCCTGGTGCTGGAAAGCATGAAGATGGAGACGGTGCTGCGTGCGCCGTTCCGGGCTCGGGTACGCGAGTGCCCGGTGTCGGTGGGCAGCCAGGTCGAGACCGGCACGCCGCTGATGCGTCTGGAGCCGCTCGCCGACGAGGCCCCCGACGAGGAGACCGCGGGCGCCGTGCGCAGTGTCGAGATCGACCTGCCCGCCGAGCCGATCGACGCGTCCGCCGTCGAGCGGGTCGAGCGCGGCCTCGCGGACCTGCGCGGCCTGCTGCTGGGCTTCGACGTCGACCCGCAGGACCGGGCCCGCGTCCTGTCCGCGTATCCCCTCGCACGGGCCGAACTCGGTGGCCGGCCGCTGCCGGGCGAGGTGGACCTGCTGACCGTGTTCGCCGACCTGTCGGAACTCAGCCGCAACACTTCGGGCGGTGAACTCGACGTCGAGCCGGGCAGCCCGGTGCACAGCCCGCGCGAGTACTTCCACAGCTACCTGCAGAGCCTCGACGTCGAACGCGCGGGCGTCACCGAGGGCTTCCAGGCCAAGCTCCGGCGCATGCTCGGGCACTACGGCATCACCGACCTGGACCGCACACCGGAACTGGAGGCCGCGGTCTTCCGGATCTTCCTGGCCCAACAGCGGATGTCGACCGACGTCGCCATCGTCTCCGAGGTACTGCGCCGGTGGCTGGCCGGCGCGCCGCCGGCCGAACCGCTGCGCGAGCGGGCCGGATTGACCCTGGAACACCTGGTCGAGGCCACCCAGGTGCGCTTCCCGGCGGTCTCGGACCTGGCCCGCGGCGTGGTGTGGCGCTGGTTCGCCCAGCCGCTGCTGCGCCGCAACCGGGCGAAGGCGTACGCCGCGGTGCGCAACGACCTGCGGCATCTGGACGAGCACCCGGACGCGCCGGACCGCGCCGAGCGCATCCAGGCCATGGTGGCCGTCGCCGAGCCGCTGGTGCGGCTGATCGGCCGGCGGAGCGGGCGGCCCGGGTGGGATCACGGGCCGCTGCTGGAGGTGTTGACCCGGCGCTACTACGGCAACCGCGGACTGTCCGAGGTGACCGCGTCGGAGCGGGCCGGCTGCCGGTTCGTCACCGCCGAGCACACCGGCACCAGCCGGGTGACCCGCCTGGTCACCACCGCCGTCGACATCGCCGCACTGCCCGACGCCATCGGCGCGGTCGGCGCGTTCGCCGCCGACGTCGCCGAACGCGGCCTGGTCGCCGACCTGTACGTCACGTGGGAGGACCAGCCGGACGCCGACACGATGGCGGCGCGGCTCGGCGAGGTCCTGGCCGGGCGGTCGCTGCCCGCGGGCGTCGCCCGGATCACCACGACCGTGGTGGGCGCCGGCGGCGCGGTGATGCACCACCACTTCACCTTCCGTCCGGACGGCGCGGGCTTCGCCGAGGACCGACTGATCCGCGGCCTGCACCCGCAGATCGCGCGACGCCTGCAACTGGAGCGGCTGCGCGAGTTCGACCTCACCCGGCTGCCCACCGCGGACGAGGAGATCCACCTGTTCAAGGCCGTCGCGAAGAGCAACCCGGCCGACGAACGACTGTTCGCGATGTGCCAGATCCGCGACCTGACGCCGCTGCGCGAGGCGGACGGCCGACTGGTCGCGCTGCCCGCGGTGGAGGACGCGGTCACCGCGTGCATGGACGCGATCCGCAACATCCAGGCGCAGCGTCCGCAGAACAAGCGGTTCGACACCAACCGGATCATGATGTACGTCTGGCCGTCGACCGATGTGACCACCGAGGAACTCGACACGCTGGTCCAGCGCATCCTGCCGACCACGGCGGGCGCCGGACTGGAGGAGGTCCAGTTCTTGGCCCGCCGGCGCACGAGCGCGGGCGAAATGACCGAGGTCGCCGTACGGATCACCCTCGACCCCGGCCACGGCGCGGGCGTGCACGTCGGCGAGCCGTCGACGGAACCGGTGTTGCCGCTGGACGAGTACCGCCAGAAGGTGCTGCGCGCGGCCCGACGCGGCAACGTCTACCCGTACGAACTGACCGGCCTGCTCGCCGGGACCGATGGCGGCTTCGTCGAGCACGACCTCGACGAACACGGCGCGTTGGTGCCGGTGGACCGGCTCAGGGGCGGCAACACCGCGGCGATCGTCGCGGGTGTGGTCAGCACGCCCACCGAGCGGCATCCCGAGGGTGTGACCCGTGTCGTGTTGCTCGGGGACCCGACGAAGGCGTTGGGTGCGTTGTCGGAGCCGGAGTGCCGTCGGGTGATCGCCGCGCTGGACCTGGCGGAGCACCTGCGGGTCCCGCTGGAGTG